>JAYVBB010000844.1:0-15144 GCA_043750715.1 Pseudomonadota bacterium
GTTTCATGGAAGTCCCTTTGTGGGTTGCTGACGGGGTCGACTCAGCGAAAAGAGCAGATTTCGTGCCACGAAACGATCGCTGCAATTTCAGGAGATTGCCGGCTCGCCACGACCGCGCACTGGTCTCAAGAGTGAACCACCCGGTCCCGTTTCGTTGGCCGGTTGGCTAACCTCAATCCGCCAAAATGACTCGAGAAGGGTCGGTGGCACCAACTGGCTATGGACTTTCGACCTCACCGGCGCGAGAGTCGGCCTTCATTGCCGCAGTGGTCTTAGGAGAATCGATGCCGCCGAATTTCCGCATCATGCCGAGCGTGCCGCTCCAGCTTGGCTGGATTTCCTACTGGAATCTCCACCCTCTGCGTCATGAGATCGAGCGCCTGTGCGGCGGCGAGGTCGAGTTCCACAAAGGAACGCCGGCCCAGGTGAACCGCTGGCTGAGCGAAGGCAAGGTCAGCCTCGCGCCGAGCTCCAGCGTCTGCCTGGTGAAGAACAGCTCTCATGAAATCGCGTTTCCGCTCGGGATAGCCTCCAACGGCCCCGTGCAGAGCGTCTACATCGGTCTCCCGAACGAAGAAGCCGGCGGACTCCTGGAAGTCATCAAGACGCGGCAGGCCGCGCTCCGCGAAATTTTCCGCCAGGGCCTGTCCCGTTACGAAAACGACGCGCGGCGCCTCGCGACGTTCGTCTTCAAAGCCGCCGCGGCACTGCCTCCGGTCGACCTCGAGATTCCGCCCGCCCTGAGCGTCACGCCGCAGTCGGCGACGAGCGCCAACTTGGCGCGTATCCTCTATAAATTGTGGTTCGGCGAGACGGCCTATGAACTCCGTGCCGCCGAAAGCGGCAGCGCCCAGGCGACGGCCAGCATGTCGCTGCGCCGCCCGATGGACGTGCTGATCGGCGACGAAGCCCTGCAAAGGCGCCCCCAGTACCGCCAGGTCATCGATCTAGGAGAGGCGTGGCGCGAGCTCACCGACCTGCCTTTCGTGTTCGCTGTCTGGCAGACGACGAAGAAAACGCTGAGCCCGCACTGGAAGCAGCGCATCCTCGAGGCCGCCGAGATCGCGCAGGCCCGGATGCGGGTCGAGCCCTGCCACTATCTCTCCGACCGGACGCCGCTCGACGTCAACGGCCATCCGATCGATCTCGCCGGCTACTGGAAAGGCATCCAGTATCGCCTTGGCCCGAATCACTTCAAAGGGCTCGCGCTCTTCCTGGCGATGTCGCGCTGCCTGACTCCGGTGGCGAGCGACGACCAGGCCGTGGTCAACATCATGCGTTGGCAGGCGTTCGGCGCCGCCGCGGAGCCCCGGATGTCGTGATGTCGCTGGTGTCCCGTTTCCCCGTCCGGTAACTCCCGGGCATGGGAAATCTGGACGCGTGCGCGGCAACGATCGATCAATGGGGCGTACGGCTCCAGGCGGGCGACTCTCTGCCTTGCGGCGAAGACGGCCTGCTCGGGCTGCTGCGCCGGGCTTCCCGCCAGGGTGTGGCACTTCTTCCCGCTCTGACGGTCCTGAAGGCGGAGGCGAACGCTGCCCGCGCCTTCGTCCGCCGCCGCCGCGGCCTCGAGCGCCTGGCGACGTTTCGCGTCGCGCTGGCCGCTTGCTTCGCCTTGGCGGGTCGCGCCTGGCTGACCGCGGGCGACGTCCTTCCCGGGACGGCCGCCGACGCGGCGGCACTCGGCGGTGCGGTCGTCGTAGCGGCGGCGTTTCAGCTGCTCATCCGTCGCCATCTCCCGCAAGGTTGGTTCTGGAACGGCGGGCTGACTTCCGACGCCACGCTTTGGCTCCGCGCCCTGCTCGGCGACCGCGTCGCGCCGCCGGGAGTCATGGGTGAACTCGAGCGGCTGCGGGACGACGAGCTCCGGCGCGGCGTCTGCCGCGCGTCGGCGCGCCAAGCGATTCTCATGGACTTCGCGGCGAAGCGACGGGAAGGCGACGGGGACGCGTTGGCCCGCGTCGAGGCCGCCTGGCCCGTAGCAGAGCTGCTCGGGGTCGGTTTGCCGGTCCTGCTGGTACTCGTGGGGCGGCTACCGGGGTTCTAAAACTCCGGGTGCGGCGCCGTCACCGGGTCGGCGGCCGGGACTTCCGCCCGCTGCGCCCGCGCCAGCTCGGCCAGGTAGTTCGTGCTGCGGTGGAGCGAGATGACCGTTTCCAGGGCCATCCGCACCGCGCAGATCAAAAACAGCGAGATCACCGGCGCGACGACCAGCGAGATCAACCCCGACGCCATGCCATTCGAGAAGCCCCCGAGGATCGTCAGGACTATCTGGAGGGCGCAGAGGATCAAAGTGAAGACGTAGAGAAACGGCACCAGTTGGGGCGTCGCGACTCGGCGGAACGTGAGGTCGGTCAGCATGCCGAAAAGCTTGTCCATCGATACCCCCTGAACTTACTATGTATCATGCCATATGCGAGGTCGTGATGCAGCAGCTCCGGAAGCTCGTCCTGGACTACTCGGCTTACCACCGGGACCCTCGCAACGCGTTCACGCACTTTTTCGGCGTGCCTCTGGTCGTCTTTTCGCTGTTCATTCCGATGGGATGGTTCAGGTTCATCCATTCGGATTTACCGCTCTCCGGGGCAACCGTGTTTTATCTGGTCACGCTGCTCTGGTACTGGCGCATCGACCGGGTCGTGGCGTTCTGGGTGGCGCCAAGCAGCGGCGTGCTGCTTTACTTCGCCGATCAAGTCTCCCGGCGTCCGTTCGCCGAGTCTCTGGTCGCCTTCGTCGGCTCCTTCGTCCTCGGGTGGGCGATCCAGTTCCTGGGGCACTACTTCGAGGGGCGGAAGCCGGCGCTGTTCGACAACCTGTCGCAGGTCTTCAACGCGCCACTCTTCCTGGTCGTGGAAATGATGTTCATGCTCGGCTTCCGGAAAGACCTCCGCGCGGAAGTCGAAGCGTTGCCGAAGAATCGCTGATCAGTCGCCGAGGCCTTCGACGAGCGCCTTTTTCATGCGCTTCTCGAGGTCTTTGCCGGCGGGTCCCATGGCAGCTAGTGCGGTGCGTTTGGGCGTCATGAGCTCGCGGCAGACGCTGGTCACGCGGTCGACGGTGACCTGCTTCAGGCGCTCGCGTTCTTCCACGAGCGAGAGCTTCCGGCCAGCGAGCTTCGACCACGCGAGCTTGGCGCCGACGGCCTCCGGAACTCCCGGGCTGAGCTCGATGTCCACGATCGCGCGCACGATGGAGCGCTGCAGCTCGTCTTCAGTCGGGCCTTCTATCGCGAAGCGGCGGAGGAGCTGGAAGAGCTCGGCAAGAAACTGATCGAACTGCTCGACCGAGCACGAAGCCGAGATGTCGAGCGTCCCCGAATGCAGCCCTAGCGCCGTGCCGGCGCTGACGTCATAGACGAGGCCCAGCTGCTCTCTCAGGCGCTTCGCCAGACGCGAACAGAAGCCGTCGGAAAGAATCCGGGTGATGATTTCGTAGACGCCGGAGTCGTCCGACCATTCGCCTTTGCAGAGGAAGGAGAGCTTCAGCTCGTACTCGTTGTCCGAGTGCTCGATCCATTTGACCTTCGGGCCCTTGAAGTCCGGGAATTCCGGGTAGGTCACGCGCGGCACGTGCGAGAACTGGGAGCGCAGCGGCGCGAAGTGCGTCGCCAGGAGATCGAGCACCGAGGCGTCGCCGCCGACGGCGCAGACGGCCATGTTCTGCGGCGTGTAAAAAACGTCCCGGTAGCGGACGAGGTCTTCCACCTGGATCTTGGCCAGGGTGTCGCGCGTGCCAAGGATAGGCTGCGCCATGGTCGACTTCGGCCACATCATCGCCGCGACGTGGTGGTCCATGTCGGTCGAGTGGCCGTGGTCGTTCGTTTCGCCGTCGAGCTCGCGCAGAATGATCGCCCGTTCGACCTCGATGTCGGTCAGCCGCGGGCGCTCCAGAAATTCCGCGAACAGGTCGATGACGTCCTCGGCGGTGTGTCGGATGCCCGAGTACCAGTATTCGGTGTGCTCCTGGCCCGTCGCCGCGTTCCAGTCACCGCCGAGCCATTCGAAGGCTTCGGCCAGGCGCGAGAATTCCGGGTAACGGTCCGAGCCCCGGAACATCATGTGCTCGAGGAAGTGGGAGACTCCCTGGAGGTGGTCCTTCTCCATGCGCGAGCCTGCCCGGATCATCACTCCCAGGAAGAAATGATCGTCGTGCGGCAGGGGTACGTGCAGTACCGTCAGGCCGCTCGGCAGCACTCTTTCGACCCAGGAGGCGTCGAAGGCCTCGAGCCGATTGGTGTGGAACTCGGCCGGCGATTTACCCACGGCTCAATTAAACCGGAAGAGGAGCTTGTTCGCCAGATTTTCCAACACGTCGCGTTCCGCCGAAGCGGGCAGGGTCATCAGCGCGCTCATGGCACCGCGCGTGTAAGTGTGGGCGTGGTCGACGGTGAGAACGGCGGTCTCGTAGCGGTCGACCATCCGGGCCACGTCCTGGACCATGTCGTCGTCGATGGCTTTCGAGCCGATGATGGTCTGGAGCCTCATCAAATCCGACGACGTCGCGTGGTCCCTGAGCAAAATCACGGGCATCGTCACTTTGCCTTCCTTAAGGTCCGAGAGGGTAGCCTTCCCGATGAGATCCATGGACCCGACGTAGTCGAGCGCATCGTCGATCAACTGGAAAGCCATGCCCACGCCATGACCGAACTTCGCCAACTCTTGCGTGACCGCGGCCGGAGCTCCGGAGAGCAGACCCGCCGATTTGCAGGCCGCTTCGATCAGGATCGAGGTCTTGCACTCGAGGATGCGGAGGTACGTCTCGACGGAAAGCGAAGGCTTGAACAGCGATTCGAGCTGCAGCAACTCGCCGTCGCTCATCAGACGAATCGCGCGGGCGAACGTCTTGACGATTTCCATGTTGCCCGTCGCGGCCATCATTTCGCTGGCCGTGGAGTAGATGAGATCGCCGACCAGCACGGCCGTTTCGTCGCCGTAGATGCTGCTGGCTGTCGGCTTGTTGCGGCGGAGCGAGCTGTTGTCCACGACGTCGTCGTGCAGGAGGCTGGCCGTGTGCACGAATTCCGTGACGGCGCCGATCGGATACAGATGGTCGCCCTCGTAGTCGTGCAGGCGGCAGCACATGAAGTAGAGAGCGGGCCGGATGCGCTTGCCGCCGGAGCCGAAGACGTGATTGATCACGGCGCGGGCCGATTGCGTTTCCGTCGGAATATAGGACGGCATGCGCCGCGTCAGCTCGTCGAGCTGGTCGGTGACGGGCTCGAGAGCATGCTCGATCATTGCTTTCGCGGGGTCCAAGGACTCACTCCCCGACGGAGTGGTGGAGGTCGAAGGTGTCGGGGAAGAGAACTGCAGGGACGACCTCCACGAGGGGCTACAAGAGCTTGATAAGAGGATGATATTCGGGGCGATTTTATTAGAAATTGCTAGAAATATAACAACCTGATAAAATCCGCCGCCTTGCAAAAGCGTGCCCGTTACCAATACCCACAGGAGTGCGGCATGGCAAGCCGATTGTCTGAAGAGTCTGTGAAGGCGGTCCACGAGGCCGGCCTGGGCGGACTCGCGGTAGTCAGTGATCCGGCTCTTGATAAAGGGTCGGCGTCCGGCGTCGATCTCGACGGCCTGCTCAACGCCGAGGATCCGGAGGCGGCGGTTCAAGCCGTCGCGCCTCAGCTGATTTATCAAGCGCTGCTTCTGCGCGGTCCCGAGGACGCGCTGGAAATTTTGCCGCTCCTCTCCGGAGATCAGGTCACGCGCCTGTTCGACTACGACACGTGGTCCGGGGACCGTCTTGCGCCTCTTAAGGCGATCCGTTGGCTCGACCTCTTCAAGGAAGTCGGCATCGAAGAGCTCGTGCGCCGTTTTCGCGAGCTCGACGAAGAGTACCAGATCGCCCTGCTCGGGCCGTTCCTCGAAATGTACGACGAAGACCAGTTCGAGAAGCTGAGCGACGCCGAGCAGGACGCCGTCTACCGGATGCCCTGCAATACCTTGTACTACAAAGTGAAGAGCCAGGATCCGCGCATCGGCCAGTTCATCTCGGGTTTGCTCGAGTCGATCACGACCGTCGACATGAATTATGCTTACGCCGTTCTGGCGCATGCTTACTACCTGCCGCCGAATGAATCCGAAGACGAAGAGAGCCGCTTCCGCAAAGCCCGTCTCGAAGAAGATGGCTTCGTGACCTTCGAGGAAAGCTTGAGCGCCTTCCAGCGCGTCGACCTCGACAAGATGCGCCGCCGCTGGAACTTCGAGCTGAACCGCGACCAGGCCGTGCTCGCGAAGGAAAGCCCCGACTCGCGGCCGTTCCTGAGCCGCGTCCTGAGCGACGGCGAGCCGTTCGTCCCGGAAGTCGCGGACCGGATCACCCAAGGCTTGGCGTTCCTCGGCAACATGCTCGCCTCGGCCGTCAGCGTCGAAACGGATGACCTGGTCGGCATCCGCAGCCTCATGCATCAGGCCCGGGCCATCGTGAGCTTGGGCCTCGACTACCTCGCCGGCGGCGACCTCGCCGTTGGTCGGGAAATCCTGGCTTCCGAGCATCCGCAGATGCTCTTCCGCGGTGGCCTGACGCTCGTCTCCCGGCTCGCGGACGCGACGCTCGGCATGCTGAGCGATCACCATCTGCCCGGTGCCTCGAAAGTCTGCGAAGCCTTCCAGCAGGACAAACGCGGTGTCGCCATTTCGCACCTCGAGCTCGAGCTCGGACCGGTGCTGGGTTTCGAGCGCACCGAATCTCTCAAAGGTCTGATCGGCCGTCTGCCGCTCCGCCCGCACACTTTCCATCCGGACGTCGACGGCGCCGAACGCGTCGAATTCCAGCCGATTGCGTCGCTTGCCGCGCTGCGGGCGCTGGCGGGGACGCTCGACGGCGTCACGGGACTCGTGCATCTCGCCTCGCTGGCCGACGACGACCGCGACCCGACGGTTTCTCTGGACCAACGACTGACGACCGCGCTGGCGCGCGTCCTTCTCGGAGGCGAGTTCCGCGCCGAGCGGGTGAGCGAAGCCGAGCTGAAACAGCTCACCGACCTGCCTCAGGAAGCCGTCCAGACGCTGATCGCCGATTTCTTCGCGGGAGTCGAAGGCACTCTCCGCATGGACCTGCTGCCGACGGCCCAAGGCCCGGGCTGGGCCGCCAGCCGCGTCGCCGGCGTACCGTCCACCGACCCGGCGCAAGCAGTGCTCGCGGAGCTTTCCGACCTCGTCTTCGGCCTGATGGCGGCGCGCGCGCTGCCGGGCGGCCTCAGACCTCTTTTGCTGATGAGGGAGCACTCGTGAACTTGAGCACCGAACAATTCCTGACGAAGACCGAACTCGACGCGATCGCCGTCGTCATGGACCGGAAGTACGCTTCACAGCTGAATCATCGCCGCTTCGAAGTGACGGCGAACCAGGACGCGAAGGGCGTTTACGCCAAAGTGACTCTGAAGAACAAGAGCGGCTCCTTCTTCTATCCCGTCGAAGGCCGCATCGCGAACATCGACCACGACATGCAGCCCAAGGAAGCCGCGATCTACGCGCTCGACTACATCGACGCCTATTTCGCCGAGTTCTTCCGCGAGGGCGGCGAGGTCTACCTCCCGATCGACTGGTCGGAATACGAATACGACGGCATCCCGATCCAGATCAAAGGCCAGATCCTGAATCTCGAAGTCGAGAAGATGGCGGACGAGCTGCTCGAGCAGGCTGCCAATACCACGTTGCACTGAGCGGGAATCGCTGGGCGTTTTCTGAACGACTGCAGGCGAAGGGACGGCAGGCCGAGAGCCCTGGACTCCCAGCGGCTCGGCTGCGCCGCGCTTGGGAGTGACGAAGTAACTCCCGCCTAGAGGTATTTCCCATGCCAACCCAGAAGTGCGCGCACGCGTACGAGTGCGGAAAACTCCATTCCGCGCTCGAAGTGATGGATTCGATGGCCGAAGGGGGCGACCGCGTCGTCCAGGCGATGGCCCGGACCTTTTTGTTCAAGCTCGGAATGCACGGTTACGAGTATGGACGGAAGCCGCATCGCTGCGGCGCGGCGATGAAGCGCGAAATGCTGCGTACGTTTACGCACGAAGCGACCCAGATTCTGAACGACATGACCTTACGCGGGCGGAGATCAGCGAACCAGGCCGAGCCAGCCATGGATCAAGGCTTGGAAAGCCTGGCGGCCGATGGTCAAGCCGCGCGGTAGGTGTTCCTTGGTGTCGACCCGGATCTTTTCCGCCAGCGCCTCGCCGCCCAGCGGCTCCATCTCGGCTACGTTGCCGGGAACGCGCAACCAGCGGTCGATCATCGGCTCGTCGACTTCGAGGTGGAACTGGAGACCGTAGGTGCGGTCTCCGTAACGAAAAGCCTGTTGCGGAAACAGGGGGGAGCTAGCCAACTGCACGGCGCCAGCCGGCAACTCGAAGGTGTCGCCATGCCATTGGAAAATCTTCTCGAGCGGCTTGAATTTGCCTAGCACCGGATCTTTGAGGCCTTCTTCCGTCAGGCGAACGTCGTACCAGCCGATCTCCTTGACCCCAGAGGGGCGCACTTTGGCTCCGAGTGCCGCGGCGAGGAGCTGAGAGCCCAGACAAATGCCAAGGATCGGCTTTTTCTGGTGCACCGCCTGCTGAATGCAGGCGATCTCTTCGAGGAGGTGGGGATGCCGGTCGGCGTCATAGACGCCCATTGGGCCGCCGAGCACGACGAGGCCGTCGTACTTGTCCATGTCGATCATCTTGTAGTCGCTGCGCGCGAAGTTGACGTACCGCATGCGAAAGCCCTCGTCCTTGAGGAGAGGGTGGAGAATCCCGAGGATCTCGTACGGCACGTGCTGGAAGACTGCGATCTTCGCCACGCAGCGCTCTTACGGCTTCTGACGGGCGGGACCCGGCTGCACGAAGGCCGGCGCCTTCGGTACGACGCCGTCATGCACGCTGACGCGGTTCCGGCCGTTCTCTTTCGAGAAGTAGAGAGCGGCGTCGGCTCGCGCAATCGCCTGCTCGCCGTTTTCCTTGCCAACGACGATCTGGGCGACGCCTGACGACATCGTCACGGGGATAAGCTTGCCGTCGAACTCGTATTTGTAATTCTGGATCGCGATGCGGAGCTTGTCGGAAGCAACCGCGGCGCCTTCCATGTCGGTGCCCGGGAGGATGGCGAGGAACTCCTCGCCGCCGTAGCGGGCGACGACGTCGGTTTTACGGAAGCACTTCCGCATCAGGTCGGCGGTGTGCTTCAGCACGAGGTCGCCGGCTTGGTGGCCGTAGACGTCGTTGATCTTTTTGAAGAAGTCGATGTCGAGCATGATGACCGAGATGGTGCGTTGAGCGGCCGACTCAGGGAACGACTCGAGCGTCGACACCTGGGACTTCATGTAGTCGGTGAAGTACGCGCGATTGAAGAGGCCGGTGAGCGCGTCGGTGATCGACTGCGTCGCCTTGTCTTTGTATTTGTCCTGGAGGTTGGTCTCGGCGGTGACGTCGCGGATCAGGACGAAAGATCCCTGCGAGGAGCCGTCGAGCAGCAGCGGGTAGACCCCGATGATCAGGTTCAGGTTCTGGCGCTCGGCGGAGGCGCCCGAGACTTCGTCGATGCGGGTCGGACCGACGTTGGTGAGGATCTCGGTGATCTTCAGGTCTTTGCCCGAGACGGAGAGCTTCAGCACTTCGTCGAAGGAGTCGGCTTTGAGGATCTGCTTGGTGCGGAGTCCGACTAGCTGAGAGAAGAGAGCGTTGCACTTCAGGATGCGGCCCTGCTGGTCTATCACGACGTAAGCATCGAGGAGGCACTTGGAGAAATGCTCGAACGGCTTGAACAACTCGAGAGCCTGCGCGCTCGGGACCGGTCCTAGATTTTCCGCTGCCTCTCCCACGATTCCGTTCCCCTAGTTATGCTGCATCGATCCACGCGAAGAATTCGTCTTCGAGCTCTTCCATTTCCATTTCGGCGCCGCACTTGTCGCACTTGGGCGCGGTGACGCCGTCGGCGGAGCTCTGGGGAAGGTTGCGGCCCTCCTCGAACAGCACCCACTTCTGAGCGTCACAGGAGTCGCACGCATACGACGCGTAGACGGATTTGATGTGAGCCGTGCCTTTGAAGTTCGGAATCATGTTGATCTGGCTCACGATCTCCGGCGTGCACTCTTCGAAAATGATTTTGCGGTTCTTCTCGACTTCACGCAGGAAATTGATCCAGGCGCGGACGCCGCAACTGTTGACGTATTCGACTTTGCGGAAATTGAAGATCACGTTGGGGCCGAGCGAAGTGATCATCGGCTTCAAATGCACTTCCGTGTCCTCGTTGATTGGACCGGCGTACATCAGCTGTTCCCACTGACCTTTTTTCTCGATGTGCAGCGTGATGCCCATGCAAAACTCCCGAAAGACAGGGGCTTAAATGCAGGTGCCCCATTCTTCTTAGCTATCGGGCCGTGGGCGGGGGACTTGAGATTCGAAAGGTATCAAAACATTAACCCACCAAATCCATTGGAAGATTTGGTGAGTCAGCAGGATTTGGATCCAGGGCCTAGACGTCGCAGAGGTAGGGGTAGCCCTGCATGTGCTTGTTGAGGCGCTCCAGGCTCTCCTTGGCCTCTTCCTTGGAGACCTTGCCGTCGGCGACGACTCTATTGAATTGGAGCTCGTAGCAGCCGGCGATTTCTTTGAGGTCGTAGTTCCTCGAGGTCAGCAGCTCGTCGATCGGGTCGCCTTGGGTGACCTTGGTGATCTCCCAGGCTCCGTCCGAGTTCATGTAGACTTCGGCTTCGTGGATGGCCCCGAACAGGTTGTGTTCGTTGGCCAGACTCTCCTGGTAGGCGCCGACCAGGAAGAAGCCGATGTAGTAGGCTTCGTTGTTCGGCACGTGAAGGTCGAGGGCGGTCTTGACGTCCGCGCGGTCGACGAAGGTGTCGAGACACCCGTCGGAGTCGCAGGTGATGTCGACGATCGTCGCCTTGTGGGACGGTTTTTCGTCGTGGCGCGCGATCGGCATCACGGGGAACAGCTGGTCGATGGCCCAGGAGTCCGGGATGGACTGGAACATCGAGAAGTTGGCCAGGTACTTCGACACCATGACCTTCTGGAGATCTTCGAATTCTTCGAGTGCGTGGCGCTGGAAGGACGAGAAATACAGGGCCCGGCGACAGATCCGGCGGAAGATGTCTTCGCCGTACGAGCGGTCCTGCAGCGTCAAATAGCCGAGATTGAAGAGCGTGAAGAGCTCTTCCTGGTATTCGATGCCGTCGTGGTAGAACTCGACGTAGTTCTTACGGTTGATGTTGTCCAAGATGTATTTGAGCTCTTTCAGGCTCTTGTGCATCTCGCCGTCCGCGTATTCCGCGAGCGGGATCTCGGAAGGCGTGTTTTCCTCGCCCTGGACTTCCCGGATGTCGGTGACGACGACCGAGTGGTAGGCCGCGATGACCCGGCCGGATTCCGTGACGATGGTCGGGTAGGGGACGCCTTCGTTGGCGCACACTTCGCCCAAGACGTAGATCGCGTCGTTGGCGAATTCCTGCATCGTGTAGTTGGCGCTGGAGAGAAAAGACGTCTTGGAGCCGTCGTAGTCGACGCCGACGCCGCCGCCGATGTTCAGGAAGCTGGGCAGGTAGCCCATTTTCACGACTTTCGCGTAAACGCGGGAAGCTTCCTTAATGGCGTTCTTGAAGCGTTTGATCTCGGTGATCTGCGAACCGATGTGGAAGTGCAGCATCTGCAGCTTTTCGCGGAGGTCGGCCGCTTCCAGCATGCCGAGGCAATTCAGCACCTCCGTCGTCGTCAGACCGAACTTGGAGGAGTCGCCGCTGGACTTCTCCCACTTGCCGGCGCCTTTGGAGTAGAGGCGGACGCGCAGGCCGACTTCCGGCACGATTTTGCGCTTCTTCGCGAGGTTGATGAAGACTTCGAGCTCGTCGGGTCCTTCGACGACGATGATGACGCGCTTGCCCATGGCGGCGCCGATGAAGCCCATGTCGATGAATTCTTTGTCCTTGAAACCATTGCAGATCAAAAGGGATTGATCGGTCAGCGGGTAGCTCAAGGCGGCGATGAATTCGGTCTTGCTGCCGACTTCCAGGCCGTAGTCGAGGCGCTGGCCGCACGACACGATCGAATCGATGAATTCGCGGCGCTGGTTCACCTTGAACGGGAAAACGCCGACGTGCTTGCCCTTGAAATTGAATTCCTGGATGGCCTGGCGGAACGCCGAATGCATGCGCTCGAGCTGGCACTCGATGATCTGGGGAAAGCGAAGGATGACGGGCGTATGGATGCCCTGGCTCTTGAGTTTGCCGATCACTTCCGGGAGCGACACGGACATGTGCTCCTCGCCCGTCGGATGGGCGACGACGTGGCCTTCGTCGTTGATTCCAAAGTACCCTGCGCCCCACTCGTCGATGCCGTAGAGCTCGCGCGCTTCTTGGATTTGGCGGATGTTCATCTTCTCGCTTACCTCTCAGAACTTAGCTGCTCAAAGTGATGTTATTCCCCTGAAGTTTCAAGTAGAAAATGACCCCTTCGGGCCTCGGGAGCAATTTTACATGCAAATCTCGTCCGGGTGGGCGAAAGGATTGAAGTTGAAGACGCCGGCGGGCGCGGCGACGACGCGCCCGACGGGAGCGAAGGTTCGGGCCGCTGCGCTCAACGCGTTGGCTCCGCTGCTCGGCGACGCACTTTTTCTCGATCTTTTCGCCGGCAGCGGCGCGATCGGGATCGAAGCAGTCAGCCGCGGCGCGCGCGGCGCCGTTTTCGTGGATCAGGGAAAGGAACCGTTAAGATGCCTCGGCGAAAACCTCGCAGAGCTCCGCCGTCGCGCGGAAAAACAGGGCATTGACGCGGGGTTGTTGGACGTCGTGGCGTTGTCGGCCGACGCGGCGCTGCCGCGGCTCGCGAGCCGGGCGCCGTTCGACGTCGTCTTCGTCGACCCGCCGTATGAGGAAGCGGCCGAGTGGGCGGGGAAGCTCCTCCCGGGCCTCGTCGCGCTGACGACCGCCGACGCAGCGGTGGCGTTCGAGTCGGATGTGGCGGACGGAGCGGCAATCGAGGCGGCCGCCGCCGGGCACTGGCAGGTGGTGAGGCAAAAGAGCTATGGTGATACGATGGTGACGATCCTACAGAAGGTCTAGATTCCCAGCAGCTCCGCTACGCGGCGCCTGGGAATGACGAGGGCGGCATGGCACATAAAGAGACGACGGCGGTGTATACCGGCAGCTTCGACCCGATGACGCTCGGCCACCTCGACGTGATCGAGAGGGCCAGCAGCCGCTTCGACCGGCTGGTGGTGGGCATCGGCGAGTCGGGATCCAAGACCCCGCTCTTTTCCTTGAAAGAGCGGATCGACCTCGTGACGAAGACCTGCGCCAAGCTCGCGAACGTCGAGGTTCGGAGCTTCAAGGGCCTCGCCGTCGATTTTGCCACCGACTCCAAGGCCCAGACCCTGATCCGAGGCCTAAGATCCTCTGCCGACTACAATTATGAGATGCAGATGGCGCTGATGAACCGGGCAATGGCGCCCGAGCTCGAGACTTTGTTCATTCCCACGAGTCCGCAGTTCAGCCACATCTCTTCGAGCCTTGCGAAGGAAGTCGCGCTCCACGGCGGCAAGGTAAACCTGCTCGTGCCGACTTTAGTCTCGAAGAAACTTGCCGAAAAGCTCAGAAGCTAGGGAATTTTGGCCGCCCGTTTGGGGCAACTTCTGGGAATTCGGAGAGCAATGCGACGGATCTTGGCAAATCGCCATGTCCTGCCCCTGCTCGCCGCGGCCATGTGGCTCGCGGCGGCGGCGCCGGCGCTCGCCAAATCCGAGATCGAGATCACTGCGCATTCGCAGACCAACTTCGCGGTCTACAAGGGCGACGAGGTCAGCTTGTCGCTGGCGGCCAAGGGCGACGACCTCCAATACAAATGGATTCGTTCCAAAGAGACGTTCTGCCGCGAAGCGGCCTGCAAGGTGGACACGGGTGACTGGGGCCTGGGCACTCACCGCGTCGTCGTCGTCGTCCTGAACGGCAAAGGCTCGCTCTTCCTCCGCTACAACATCCGAATCCTGGCGGCTCCTTCCGGCTACAAGCCCGGCAAGGTGACGCCGCCGCTCGTCGATACCGGGGAAGGCTTCGAGAAGGTTTCCGCCGACGACTACACCGTCCGCATGGTGCAAGGGCGGGGCTACAGCTACCACAAGAAAAAGGTCCAGGTCGTCGGGCCGTTGCCGCGTGCCGCGGAGTGGAGCGAGAAGCTCAAGACCAAAGCCAGCGGAACCATGAGACTGTCGCGGGACGACGCCGAGTCGCACGTCCTGGCGCCGAGCTCCGCGGTCCAGCTGGCGCAGTCGAAGAACGGTCGCCGGGCGCTCCAGCTCAAAGCCGGCACGATTCGGAGCCGCAACCTGTCCGGCAAGGATCCACGCTGGTCGATCGTCGTCGGCGATTGGCTTCAGGTCGACACCGACGCCCTGGGTGACGTTCTGGTGAGCCGCATCGATCCGAAAGATCAACCGGCCAAGGCCGAAGCCAAAGCCGAAGACGAAGAGGACGCGACTGACACCGAAGAGGAGCAACCTCGAGGCGAGCAGGTCAAGGTCGTCGTGCTGCGCGGCGCCGCCCGGGTCTATCAAGCGAAAGACGGCGCCAACGCGGGCGAGGCGGTCGTGGTGCCGCAGGGCTCCGAGCTCACGTTGACGAAGGCCGACGCCGGCGCCTTCTCCCTGAAACAGCCCGACCCGTCCCGCGTTGCGGCGCTATTCGGCGAGACGACGCCCGAATACCTGCTCGGCCAGAAGCCGGTCGACCAGGGCAAGGGCCTGACCATCCTCCAGAGCAAGACCGTCAAGACGGTGGCCAACGCGGTCGAGATCGCGACGGCGGCCAACGGCCAACATGACTATATGGTGACGATCGAGGCCTTCTCGCTGGTTCTTGGTGACATCAAAGGCAACGCCGCTGCAAACGTCCTGGTGGGCGACGCTTACCGCGGCCTCTACCTCTACGAATCGGCGCTGCCTGCCTACAAAGCCGCCGCGGAAGCGGACGACGCCTTGCCGGCGCCTCACTTCGGCATGGGGATGATCGAGTTGCACCGGAAGAAGTGGACGCAGGCGATCAAGCACTTCGAGGACGCCGAAGACCGGGATTACGAAGACGAGCAAGCGCTGAATTACTACCTCGGCGTCGCGCAATACAACGCCAAGAACCCGGTCGGAGCCAAAAGCGCGTTCA
>JAYVBB010000845.1:0-1867 GCA_043750715.1 Pseudomonadota bacterium
AGGCGGCGATTCTGCAATACGTGCGCAAGATCAGCGACCTCAGGCAGCCGTCGGCAGACAACCAAAAGCTCTGGGACGACACCCGGACGCAGATGGCCAAAAGCGTGAAAAAACTGCTCGACCGGGTGGCTTCCCAGCACATGGCCGCGGTCAAACAGGCCAAGTTTTCCGCCTGTTAGACTTTGCGCTTTCCTGGCGGGCGGGATTCTCTTAGATTCCGCGCTCCACAGGGGGAAGCCATGCGCCATTTTGTCTGCTTTTTGGGCCTCGCAGTCCTAGCCGTTCCAGCCCGCGCCGACGTCGTCCGCATCGACCGCGAAGGCGGCGCGGAAGTTCTCTACCGCTCGGGCGCCTTCATCGAAAAAGGCGGCTGCGAAGACGCCGCGACGATCCGCCGCCGCACGACGTGCACGCTTTCACCCCAACGCATCGAAGCGGTTTCCCTTTACGACTACGTACTGAAAGCCGTCGGCAAGGATCTCGTTGAAATCGATGCGGCGATGGGCGAAACGCAGGCCAATCTCACCGAGACCGACAACAAGCTTAAGGAATTCCTGGCGTCGGACCCGCAGTCGCCGGACAACGAGCAGGAGCTGGAGGCCATTCGCGCGGCTCAAGGAAAGGCAGCGGAACTCGCCGTCGACGTCGAGGGCCTGGAGGAGCAGATCGCCCGCATCAAGGCTCTGCCCGACTACCGCACGAACCCAGATCTGCCCCGCCAGCTCGCGACCATCGAACGCCAGCTCGCCGACGCCAAGAAGGCGCGGGACGATCAGGTCGCCGAGGTCAACGCCCTCCGCGCCCGCTACGTGGCGGACCGCTCCGCCGGCCACAGCCAGGCGGCGTTCCAAGTCCTGCTGAGTCAGCGACGCAATCAGGCATCCCAGTACGACTCGCTACGGAATCAAAGCCAGGACATCCTGGACCGCCTCGTCGCCATGAACCAGTTCATCGGCGAGCTGGTCGAAGACCAGTCGTTCGCTTATGAAATCCGCGAGTCGGTGCCGTTCGCGCGCGAAACCTGGCAGGTCTTCGGACTCTTCGCCGAAGCGTCGAAACGGTCGGGCGTGATCCGCAGCGATATGACCGAGCGCGGCATCGAGCTCGTGGTCCCGCACATGACGGGGTACGACGAGCATGGGCAATACACGGACTATGACTCCAAGATTCAATGGATCCGGTGCACGTTTCGGCCGTTCGTGTCTTCCTGCTCCTACCTTTCGACGATGAATCTGGCCGACGTTTCGGACGACGGTGACCGCGCCCGCGTCTGGGACCTGCCGCTGAAATTCGACCTCATCAAAGGCCACGCTCGGGCGGACCTCCAGGACTTCGAGCGCGGCATTTTCCCGCGCGATGCAAGCGGCAACTGGGTGTTCACCCCGGCGTGCCGGACGACCGTCATCGACCGGAGAAATCTGGGTCAAGGCTGGTGCGAGCTCGGCTTCGTCTACGTTCCGATCCGGCGCTGAAAGCCGCAAGCCGATGCAAGGACGAGACACGGGCGTTGCACGACTAACGGAGTGGACCGTTTCGTGGGTTGCAGCCTGCGGCGGGGAGCGGTACCGCTGCTCCAACGTCACCACGAGCGGCGAGACCTGCGATTTCGACTTCCGAAAGCTTCATTGCCAAAAATTGCGCTAACAATTCGGCAAGTTAACAAATCTGAACCTTTTTCCTCCGGGCATCGTCTTACTCTATAGGTATGACGACTTCCGCCAAAACTCTGCGCCTTCCGCCCATGACCGATGCCGACCTTGCGAGGTTGAACAGGTACTAAGGCTGCCCATGCAACAACTTCCCCTGCCCTATTTTCAGCCACAAAACGCCCGAAGGACAAATGGTCTTTGTCCCAACTTTCCCAGTT
>JAYVBB010000846.1:0-3942 GCA_043750715.1 Pseudomonadota bacterium
AAGCCCGCCGCCTGCACGGCCTCATGCACGACCAGCAACCGCCCGGTGCGCCGCGCCGACGCGAGCACGCCATCACGGTCCCACGGCCACAGGCTGCGCCCTCCACCGAAGCCTCCCCCGCCCTTCGTCAACGAAGAGCTGATGAGAATGCGCCGGGCCGTCCGCAAGACTGGATGCCAACGCGGAGCGTTGGCTACCGAGTTGTCGGCCCATTGACGCCGCCCCGAGCTGTCGCCGCCCCAAAAAATATCGCTGCCGGCCATCCGAAGATCGCCGGTGGAAAGCCCCCGCCGGGGGCCATCGCCACACTCATCTCACTTGTAGAACGTCACGCCAATCTGCCGCGTGCCGTCGTTGTCCGGAACGAAGCCTGAGCACATCCCGACCGGGAAGTAGACCGCCTTTTCGTCGGCGTACTGCGTGCACTCCGTGATGATCCGGCCTCCTTCGGTCAAACGCGCCTGGGTCACCAGGTACGGATGGCTGCCATCGGGCGGCGCAACCCAGAACACCTGGAAGTCCACCGAGCGCTCGCCGCTGTTCAACGGCACGTGGAAGAGTCCGAGCTTGCCCGGTCCCTCCGGCTCGGTGACCGTGCCGGCGACGGGCATTCTCTCGGATAGCGCCGACGGCAAGCCGCAGCGCCCGCCGTCATCGCAACGACGATCCCAAAACTGCACCGAGCCCGTCACGGCGATCGTCGCGAAAATCACGCTCACGACTGGCCGCCCTTCAGCTGGCGCTCGATTTCTTTCTCGATGTCTTCGGAGTTGGCGCCTTTGAGGCGCTTGCCGTTGATGTAGAGGGACGGCGTACCGGTGATGCCGATGCGCTCGCCTTCCTTTTTGCCGTCGGCGACGCGTTTTTTCGCGTCGGCGCCGGCGAGGCACGCGGTGAACTTGCCTTCGTCGAGCTTGAGTTCTTTCGCCAGCGTGTTCGACGCGTCCTTGTCGTCATGCAACTGGACCTGCTTGGCGAAAGCCAGGTCGTGGTATTCCCAGAACTTGCCTTGTTGTTCGGCGCAGTAGGCGCCTTCCGAGATCTTTTGCGACGAGTCGCCTTTGATCGGGAAGTCGACGTAGGTGAGCTTCACCTTGCCGTCGAACTTCGTCACCAGCTTGTCCAGCCACTCGGTCGCGGCCTTGCAATGCGGGCATTGGTAGTCGGCGAACTCGACGAGCACGACCTTGGCCCCCGCTTTCCCTTTCGTCGGGAAGCCTTGGACGTTCAGCGTGATGTTCGGCGCCGTCGGCTCGACGAGCGAGACTTCGGTGCCTTTGTCTTTGCGGAGCTGGGTGACCAGCGCGTCGCGCTTTTCCTTCGTTCCGTTGTCCTTGATGTACGTCTTGATCTGCCCCGTGATCTGCTCGAATTTGTAGCCTTCGGGGATCATCGCCTTGTTCTTCTCGTACCAGTCCTTGACTTGGTCGTCGGTCGGCTCGGGGAGCTTGAAGAGCTCCGCTTCCACCTGCTCGACCGTTCGGTTGGACTTCTTCGCTTCGTCGGCCACGTAGAGATCGACCAGCAGCTGGTCAATCAGCGCGACGGTCTTGACGAAGGATTCGAAGCGCACGTCATAGAGCTGCTGCTGCTGAGGGACCGTCAGGTCCTTCGGTGCGTAAGCCTTGCCCTTGTATTTGAACAACACGTCACCTGCGCCGAAGGCGCGCGGCGCCAAAACGAGTCCGAGAGCCAGGAGCAGAATCCCCGGTTTCACTGGTCACCTCTCCGCCATTTCTCAGTTAAGTCTTAGAGATTTGGCGATTTTTTATCGCCATCAGAAGACATACTGGAAGCGGTATCGGAAAGCAACGCCCGTTCGGCGTCGGTGAACTTCACGAATTCGAAGCGCCGGTTCTCGAAAACCTCGCGCTTGATCTTCCAACCGCCGCCCTCCTGGCGCTCCCAATAAAGGATCTTGCGGCCGACCGACGAGAACCGGTTGTCGCCCTGAAAGTCCTGATTGAAGAAGGCCACGGCGTACTTTGGGTGTGTTATGACGCGGAAACTGTCGAACTTCACCGACATCGTCTTGTAGCTGGCGAAGACGCGCTTCTTGTATTCGACGTAAGACGTGTAGTCGTGCTTCTCGAAGCGGAAATCCGTCGCGTAGTTGGCCGTGTAGCCGTCGACGTCGCGGTTTTGCCAGGACGACATCCAGTTCTGGGTGACTTTACGGACCTCGTCGATGTCTTTCTGGACGTTGACCTGCTTGGCGTCGCCCGCGATGACGACGATGCCCTGGTGGGACTTCAGCCAGGAGCTGAGGCGCGCAATGTCGGAGTTGTAGAAGGCGACGCAACCTTCCGTCACTTTGGCTTCCTCGATGCGCTGCTCGCGGTCGACGCCGTGCAGCCAGATGCCGTGCCCGGTCTTCTTTTCGACCAGGTCGATGGGGTTCGGGAAGTCGATCGGAATCGCGACCGAGCCGTACTTCTCAGGAAGCGCGCCGCCGTTGATGTGCGTCTGGGCGAAGTAGATGCCTTCCGGCGTCCGGTTGTCGCCTTCCTTCAGCTTGTCGCCCTCCGCCTTGCCGACCGCGATCTTGAAAGAGCGCAGCATCGACGCCTTGGCGGGCTCGTCCGGCCAGGTCTTCAGCTCGGCGCGGAGGTTCGCCTTGTCGACGGTGAGCATGATGAAGTCGGAGTAGCTGGCCGGCGCCGTCGTCGCAACGGGCGGCTGCACCGCGGGCTGCGACACGGCGGGCGTCGCTTTGGCTTCGTCGGCAATGACGCGCGCCGTCACCGCTGCAGAGACGCAACCGGCGATCAAAAGGATGCAGCGTAGTGCTGGGCGGGAGGGAAAGCCCGAGGTCATGCGAGAAGCCTAATGAAGTTACTAGAATATTTTGTCCGAAAGCCCGGGAATGGACAAGACGCTTTTAGTCATCAGAAGGCTTGCGGGTGGCTTGGCCAAAGGGCTGCAGCAGCTTAAGAAGATGACTGAAATCGCGAGGTAACGGGGCCTCGAAGCGGCACGTTTCGCCCGTCGAAGGATGCGTGAACGACAGCACCTCGGCGTGCAGAAGTTGCCGGGATATCGCGGAAATCGCCGCCTGGATTTCCTTAGGGAAGCTCTTCGGGAGCTGCGTCACCTTGTGATAGACGGCGTCGCCGACCACCGGAAGCTTCAACTCTTTCGCGTGCACGCGAATCTGGTGCGTGCGTCCGGTGTAAAGCCGCACGCGCGCCAGGGTCAGGCGCTCGCCATAAACGGCTTGCCGGATGAACCGCGATTTCGCGTACCGATGGCTTTTCGGAATCTCGCCCGTCTTGGCTTTGTGCTTTTTCATCTCGGCGACGCTCATCGAAGTGAACTTGAGGCGCGACACCGGATCCCGGAAGAGGTAGCTGTCGTGCAGCATCTCGGCCTGAGGCATGTTGCCGTCGAGCAACGCGAGGTATTCGCGGACGAGGGTCGTCTTGTCGAGGAACTGCTTGGCGAGCGCCGCATGCGCCTTGTCGGTCTTCGCGACCACGAGCACGCCTGAGGTGTCCTTGTCGAGGCGATGAACGATGCCTGGACGGGACCAGGTGGTCGCGTCCTTCTTGGCCCTTTCGGGCTGGCCGAGCGTCTTGGCGTGGTGCAGCAGGCCCTGGACGAGGGTCGCCTCCATCCCGCCCGCTCCCGGATGCACCGAGATACCCGCAGGCTTGTCGACCACGATGATGTCGTCGTCCTCGAATAGGATGGCGAGCTTCATCTCCACGGGCACGAGGGTCGTCGGTACCTGCTCGAGCCAGGTGAGCTCGACCAAGTCTCCCGCCGCCACGGCGTCGCGTGAGCGAGCCGGGCGGCCATTGAGCGAGACGGCTTGCCGCTCGATCAATTTTTGAATCTTGGCACGGCTGACGGACTCGTTCTGAGCCTTGAGGTAAACATCGAGGCGTTGCCCCTCGTCTCCCTCAGCTACCGTGTAACTCGACTTCACGCCTTGCGATT
>JAYVBB010000847.1:0-5041 GCA_043750715.1 Pseudomonadota bacterium
CGACGGCCGCGCTGGCGCTCAGCCTTGCGCTGGCGCTCGAAGTATTCGCGGTGCTCGGCGGGGGTTCTTTCATCGGCCCTTTGCGAGCGGCCAGTAAGCGACGGCCGTCGGGTAGATGTAGGTCGCGGTGTCGACGATGTGCTCGGAGAAGCCCGGCAGCAGCGCGTCGATCGCTTCCCTAGTCTTGATTCCTGCCTGCTCGGGCGTCAGGTTGAGAAGCGGCTTGGCGTAGCGCGCATGAACCAGCAGCGTCATCGTGAGCTTCTGGTCCGGAGTCACTTCGCCGAAGTCCGAGACGTTGTAGATCGAGCCCGCCGGCGAGTCCGACAGGAACGTGAAGAGCTCGTCGCCGATGTGCGCCCAGGTCTGTTTGACGCTTTGGTTCAAGCGGTAGTGCACTTTGACGTAGCTGCCGAAGCCCGTGTCCTTGATCGCGCGCTTTTTCGCGGCGCTGAGCTCGGGCGAGAACTTGATCTTGTCGATGACGTAGAGCGGTACGGTGACGACCACGTAGTCAGCCACGATCTTCTTCGTCTGGCCGTCCTGCGTGAAGGTGACCGTGGCCTTCGAGCGGTCCTGGCTGATGCCGGTCACGCGCGATCCCGTGTGGATCGAGCCGGGCGCCAGGGCGTCGGCGATCGCCTTGATGAAGTGAATGTTGCCGCCCTTGGTGTGGTAGTTCTTCTCTCCGAAGCCCGCAGGGGTGTCGAGAAAGAGGCGGGCTTCGTCGATGCCGTCGAGCGCCGAGATCATGTCCCACTCGATCGCCGCTTCCGGCTCGACCGTCACGCGGACCCATTCCGAGACTTTGTGGGGAAGCGTCTGACCGTTGGCCAGCTTGAAGTTCTCCATCCAGTCCTTGAAGCTGATCTTCATCAGGGCCTTGAGCTCCGGAGTCAGCGGTTTCTCGCTGAAGTGGAGCGCGTGAAGAGACTCATAAATGTGCCACGTCTTTTCGCTCCACTCGACGAAGGCCAGGCGTTCGTCCTCGTTGAAGATGCCGCGGAGGTAAGTGTCGCGGTCGCCCTCGCCTTGGTAAGTGTAGATCTTGCCGTCGATGCGGACGCTCGAGTGGGCGACGTCCACGATGGTCGGGACGTTCAGTTCCTTGAGTAGAGTCACGGCCGGGCTGCGTTCGAAGTACTCCTCCATGTGAGCTTCCGCCGTGGAGCAGTCCTTGAAGAAGATGGTGTTGACCCGGCCGCCGATGCGCTCCTCCGCTTCCAGGACGACCGGTTCGATCCCTGCCTGACTGAGGCGGTAGGCCGCCGTCAAACCGGTCAGGCCGGCGCCGACCACCACGACCTTTGCGTTGGCCGGAATGGGGGTCTGGGGCAGGTCGATGTCGTAGTGAAGGACGTCGGCGCTGCCGGACTTGGAGCCTTGGGTAGTCTTGACCATGCCAGTCTGGTCGCACTGCCCGTCGGTGGCAGGGCCCGCGGTCTCGTCGGCACGGAGAGCCGAGTCCGATGCTCCCCTTTCCTTGCATCCAAAAGCCAAACCGGAGAGAAGGACGAGCCAGGCGATACGGGCGGTCTTCATGGATTAGATCCCAGTCGAGAGGTGTTTAGTGGACTTGGGATCTAGTCTGCGTCATACCGCTGGGGCGAGAAAGCAAAATGTGGACACAAAAAGACCGCCAGGGTGGCGGTCTTTGGATCAGGGCCCAGGAACCTTGAACTTACGACGAGAAGCCGTAGATTTTCATTTTCTTCCGCAGCGTGTTGCGGTTGATTCCCAGGATCTTGGACGCGTGGACTTGGTTGCCACCGGTGCGACGAAGGATCTGGCCAAGAAGTGGCTTTTCGACCTTCTTCATGATCAGGGAATGGAGATCTTCCGGGTAGTAGCTGCCGATCTGGTCGAGGAAGCGCGAGATCTTCAGTTCGACGATGGCTTCCAGCGAATGGCGGTCGAGGCGGACGGCGAGGTCCTGGTCGATCTGCGCGGTGCCTTCCGATTTCAGCGCGGCTTGCGCTGCGAGGTCTTGAGTGCTCTTGCCGGTTTGATCTTTCGACAGGGAGTTCTGAGAGGCGGCAGGTGCGAGATTGTCCACAGGAATCACTCCGAGATCAGGTCCAGTCCGTAACGACTGATTTTGAGAGAGATTAACTAGCAGGGGGGCCTAAGTGTGTCAACAAGCTAACAAAATTATTTCCTTTTCGCCTCGGAGCGCTTGCAGCCCAAGCCTTCCACGCAATTTGCCGGGAAAAATACCGCTAGGAAATTCGTGCCCACTTTTAATGACGCACAGAAATGCATAACATAGATCAATACGGACAATTTATTTCTTGACACTGCCATGGTATGAATTCCCCAACAAACTGGCTTGAAAGCCGAGGGAATTCATGGACACCGAAGCGAACGATCCGCAAGACGCAGCTCCCGAGCAGCCCGCCTCCGAAGTCGAAAAACTCGCCCTAGAAGCAGCAGACCTGAAGGACAAATACGTGCGTGCCGTCGCGGAAATGGAAAACATGCGCCGGCGAATGGAACGTGAACGGACGGATCTGATCAAGTACGGTTTGGAAAACGTGTTCAAGGACTTCCTCCCGGTGCTCGACTCCCTCGAAAAAGCCATGCCCGAATCCGATGCCGGCCACGCCTCCGGCGGCGGCTCCGGTGCGTCGTACCTCGAAGGCATGATGATGGTGAAGAAGCAGCTGCAAGACGCTTTCCGCCGCCACGGCCTGGAACTGATCAGCGCCAAGGGTGTGCCATTCGACCCGAACCTCCACCAAGCCATCCAGCGCGTCGAATCCCCCGACGTGGACGTCGATACGGTCGGCGACGAGTTCGCCCGCGGTTACATGCTGAACGGCAGGCTTCTGCGCCCTGCCATGGTCAGCGTGTTGACCCCTCAAGGAACGTGAGCCGGAAGAAGAAGAAACCGAAGAGTGAAGACCAAGCCCTCCACGAATTCTGCCAGTCCGTCCAAATTGAAGAGATTTCTTTCGAATCCTGGGACGTTTCCCACCAAGACCTCGACCTCCGCGTCCCCTGCTTCCTCGCCCTCCCCGCGGCTTCCCAAGGCTGCGAGCACCCCGTCAAGTACTCCCGCTGCATCGATTCGGTCCGGAAACCCACCACCCACATAGTTAGTTTTCCCCCTGGAATTCAGGACGGACATGAAGTCCGTGTGCTCGGCCTCGGCGATGAGGCAAATGGTAAGTTAGGCGACTTGATCGTGATCGTTCGGATAAAAGCCTGATTTCGTCTCCCCGCCCGCATCCCGCCTCATGGCCTGGAACGCTTGGCCCTCAAGCTTCTTGGCCGCAGTGCCGAAAAAACCCCCGTATGTGACAGAACCGCCCAGGGCCGTCTTTCATGGACGACCCGCCCCTAGCCAAGGAGAGGTTCGGAATGACCGGACAGACCACGACCCAGCAGCTGACAGACCCCAACACCGAAATCCCGCTACTTCCATTGAAAGACATCGTCGTCTTTCCCCACATGATCGTCCCGGTCTTCATCAACGAGGACCTTTGCATAAACGCGGTGGAGCACGCGCTCGCCCACCAGCGGAAGATCTTTCTTTCGGCGTTCAAAGTGCAGGGCGAAAAGGGAGACGGCCTCGAGTGCCGCCTCGAACCGCCCTTCGACGTCTACAACACCGGCACCGTCTGCTCGATCATGCGCACGCGCAAGCTGCCTGACGGACGCATGAAGGTTCTCGTGCAAGGCCTGTCCAAGGCCGAAGTGCTGGACCTGGTCGCCACCGAGCCCTTCCCGTCCGTCCGCATCAAGATGGTCGAAGAGCCCAGCCTCGTGAAGAACTCGCCGGAAGTGGAAGCGATGATCCGCGCCACCCGCGAGAACCTCGAGAAGGTCGTGAGCCTCGGCAAGGTGCTCTCGCCCGATATCCTCATGGTGCTGGAGGACGTGACGGAGCCGGGTCGCCTGTCCGACCTCGTCGCCGCCAACCTTGGCCTCAAAGTGCACGAAGCCCAGGGCATCCTCGCCGTGTACAACCCGGTCGAGCGCCTGAAGACCGTGCACCGTTACCTTTCGCGCGAAATCGAAGTGTACCAGATGCAAGTGCGCATCCAGTCGCAGGCGAAAGAAGAAATCAGCCGCATGCAGCGCGAGCACTACCTCCGCGAACAAATGCGCGCCATCAAGTCCGAGCTCGGCGACGTCGACGGCAAAGACGAGCTGGACGCGATGTGGAAAAAGATGGAAGAGGTCAAACTCTCCGCCGAAGCCAAAGAAGAGATCTCCCGTCAGCTGCGTCGCCTCGAGCGCATGCACTCGGACACCAGCGAAGCCGCTCTGACGCGCACGCACGTCGAAACGATCCTCGCCCTCCCCTGGGAGACGAAAACGGAAGACAAGTTGAACCTCAAAGAGGTGAAAGCCGTCCTGGACGAAGATCACCACGGCCTCGACGCGGTCAAAGACCGTATCATCGAATACCTCGCGGTCAAGAAGCTGAACCCGAGCGCCAAGAGCCCGATCGTCTGCTTCGTCGGCCCTCCGGGCGTCGGCAAGACCTCGCTCGGCCGCTCGATCGCCCGCTCCATGGGCCGGCAGTTCTCCCGTATCTCGCTCGGCGGCGTGCGGGACGAAGCCGACATCCGCGGTCACCGCAAGACCTACGTCGGCGCCTTTCCAGGCCGCGTGATCAACAGCCTGAAGCAGGCGCAGAGCTCCAACCCGATCATCATGCTCGACGAGATCGACAAGCTCGGCTCGGACCACCGCGGCGACCCGTCGTCGGCTCTCCTCGAGGTGCTGGACCCGGAGCAGAACAAGAACTTCGTCGACCACTACCTCGGCGTCGCCTTCGACCTCTCGAACGTCATGTTCATCGCGAACTGCAACACGCTCGACACCATCCCGGCGCCGCTCCGCGACCGTCTGGAGATCATCGAAGTGTCCGGCTACTCCGAAGAAGAGAAGCTGACGATCGCGAACCAGTACCTGATCCCGAAGCAGCTGAAAGAGTCGGGCCTCTCCGCCGACGACGTGCAGTTCTCGAAGCCCGCCCTGACGACCATCATCAACAGCTACACCCGCGAAAGCGGACTTCGTGGGCTGG
>JAYVBB010000848.1:0-2596 GCA_043750715.1 Pseudomonadota bacterium
CGCGGATCCCTGATCCTCGACGCCGGCACGCTGACGTGGCCGCCGCCGCGTCCGAAGCAGACCGAAGCGCCGAAGCCGAAGGCCGACGTCGCCAAGGCGGCGGAAGTCGAAGCCAAGAAAAAGAAGCATAAAACGCTCGGCGCCAAAACGACCCTCTTCATGGGCGTGTTCGCGCTGGTTCTCATGGCGCTCGGCCGCGTCGCACCTCCCGAGTTCCTGTCGCACCTGACCGTTTTCGTGCTCAGCTGCTTCATCGGTTGGCAGGTCGTCTGGAACGTCACGCCGGCGCTCCACACGCCGCTCATGAGCGTCACCAACGCCATATCCGGGATCATCGTCATCGGCGCCATGCTTCAGCTCGCGGGTCCGGTGGAAGATCTGTCGGTCTGGCTAGCCGCCGTCGCCATTCTGATTGCGACCATCAACGTCGCCGGCGGCTTCCTCGTAACGCAACGCATGCTCAGCATGTTCCGCAAGCAGTAGGTAAAGACCCCCGATGAATCACGGACTGCTGACCGTTTCCTACCTCGCCTCCGGCGTCATGTTCGTCCTGTCACTGGGCGGCCTGTCGCGGCACGAGACCGCGCGGCGCGGCAACATGTTCGGCATCATCGGCTTCATCGTCGCGACGCTGGCGACCGTCCTGTTCAGCGACAAGCTCAAAGACAGCTACGGTTTGCTGACGCTGACGATCTCGATCGGCGCCGCAGCCGGCGCCTTCCTCGCCTGGAAAGTCGAGATGACTGCCATGCCGCAGCTCGTCGCGATTCTCCACAGCTTCGTCGGCTTGGCGGCGGTGCTCGTCGGAATCAGCAACTACGTCGGCGCGCACGACGTCACGCTGATCGGCGCCGCCAAGGCGATCCATGACGTCGAGACGTTCGCGGGCGTTTTCATCGGCGCGGTGACGTTCACCGGCTCGATCGTCGCCTTCGGCAAGCTCCAGGAACTGATCCGCAGCAAATCCCTGCTGCTCCCAGGCCGCCACGTCCTGAACATCGGGCTGCTCGCGGCGTCGCTCTACCTCGCCATCCAGTTCGTGAACGCGCCGACCGCGGCGGACGGCATGATGCCGCTTTACGTCATGACGGGCCTCGCGGGCATCCTCGGCATCCACCTGGTCATGGCGATCGGCGGCGCCGACATGCCGGTCGTCGTCTCGATGCTGAACAGCTATTCCGGCTGGGCCGCGGCCGCCACCGGCTTCCTGCTAGCCAACGACCTGCTCATCGTGACCGGGGCACTGGTCGGCTCCAGCGGCGCGATCCTTTCCTACATCATGTGCAAGGCGATGAACCGCTCGTTCGCGAGCGTGATCCTCGGCGGCTTCGGCGAAGGGGTGAAACCCAAGAACGCCGGCGACCCGACCCAGCCGGTCGGCGAGTTGACGGAGACGAATGCCCTCGAAGTGGCCCAGCTCCTAAAAGAAGCGAAGGAAGTCGTGATCGTCCCGGGCTACGGCATGGCCGTCGCCCAGGCGCAGCATCCGATCCGCGAAATCTCCGACCTGCTGAAGCAGCGCGGCGTCAAAGTCCGCTTCGCGATCCACCCCGTCGCCGGGCGCCTGCCGGGTCACATGAACGTACTGCTGGCGGAAGCCAACGTCCCTTACGACATCGTTCTCGAGATGGACGAGATCAACGAAGACCTTCCGGACACCGACGTGGTGCTAGTCATCGGCGCCAACGACATCGTCAATCCGGGCGCGCTCGACGATCCTTCGAGCCCGATCTACGGCATGCCGGTCCTCGAAGTCTGGAAGGCCCGTCACGTGGTCGTGTCAAAGCGCGGCAAAGGCGTCGGCTATGCCGGGGTCGACAATCCGCTCTTCTACAAGCCGAACACGATGATGCTTTACGGCGACGCGAAGAAATCGGTCGACTCGCTCCTGGGCGCCTTGGCGGAGTAGTCCACGACGAGGTCGCCAACCGGTGCGACGCACGCGGCTCGTCCGACTGCGGCCACCGCTTCCGTTTTCTCCTGCGCAAATGCCCGAGCCGGAACGCGAAGTTCGTGAAGACCTTCGAGCTCGATGCCGGCGCCGGATCGAGCGGCCAGGTGATGCTGGAAATCCCCGCGGCGAAGCTGTTCCTCGACGTCGAGGTGACGACGTCGCCTTGGTTCATTGACTCATTTCAACAGCAGGCTGCCCAACACCGTCGCGTTTGGCAGCGCCCGGAACACCACCTGCTGCTTCTTCAGGACGAAATCCTTGTCGTCGTCGCCGAAGAAGTCCTCGGTCTTGGATTTGCTCACGAGCTTCGCCGTCGACTCGAGGAATTGGCCTATGGTGATGTTGGGGCGGCTCTTCTTCGCTTCTTTGACGACGTTGGTCATGGCGACGGTCAACGTCTCGCCGATGGTTTCCTGGGTGCCGGTAGCCGGTGACAGGAGCACCGCTTCCTCGTAGAAGGGCGCAACCGGAGTCGACGTCTCGTCGTCGACCAGATCCATCCCGGTGCGACCGATGCCATAAGCGAGCTGGTCGACGACGTCGATGAACGTCTCGTCGCCGGTACGGGCCGAAACGCTGAGGGCGGTCCGTTGGTCGGGAGTCAGGCTGGAAAGGTCGAGCAGCTCTTTGCCCTCGGCCCAG
>JAYVBB010000849.1:0-4651 GCA_043750715.1 Pseudomonadota bacterium
ACCGCTACCTTTTGAACTTCATCAATCTTGGTAGTCCCGTCTCGGACCACCCGGGCGTGTGGAAAACGTTCGCCGATAATCAAGAGACGTTCGTGCGCGTTACGCGCCAGATCGTAACTCCTACCGAACGGGTCCAATTCGGCCTCTTCCGGGCGTTTTCCGAGCCCCAGTTCTACGGCTGGATCTACTGGGCCATCCCCGTGTCTCTAGTCGTTCTGTGGAAAAAGTGGCGCGTAAGTCCCTGGGCAATGTGCAGCATGGTCGTCGTCATGACCTACTTTCTGCTCGCGACCGCGTCGGTCGTTCTCGAGGGTTCGACGTTCATCAAGAACTTCAGATATTTTTTGACGATTCAACCGATGGTCGCCAGCCTTGCGGCCTTTTCTCTCGGAACGGTTCATGCGCGCTTTTTCCGCACCTAAATTCCTCGGTGGGATCGCGGTCAATGCCGTGTTGGTCTGGCTGGCCTTTGCCATGCTTTCGTCGTTTCCCCCGGAAAAGCCGAAAGCCAACCGCATCACCAAAGCGCTCCGTTTCATCACTCCCGCGATTGGCGTGGAGTCTTTCGTCAAAGCTTGCTGCGCCCCTTTGGCCGACGCTACGTTTCACAACGACTGGGAAACGGCAAAAGACGTCTCGATGTTGTCGGTGATTCGCTTTGCCCGGTCGACGGTGCAGCCGGGCGACCGCTATCTGGTCTTCAAGTACCCCGACTTCGTCTACTACGGCCGCCTCAATCTGACCCGGGAACTGGACCCGATCCTGACCGACTATTATCAGGCTCCGGACGTCCGAACGGCATTCGAGGCCTTGCGCCGCATTGGAATCACCCACATCTACATTCCGAGTTATGAAGTTCTGAGCCTTACTCTGTCGCGTACCTACGACATTATCTCGAACCCGAACCTCGCCACTCTGATCAACGAGAATCGCACCGGCCTCCGTCTTTTCAAACTCGCCGACACCTACTCGGACGTTCCGGCGAACGCCGCCGTCATGATGAGCTTCGACGGCGCTTCGGGGACGATGAGTCCCTATACCGGCTGGAGCACGTTCGTCGACGGCCGCGTCGCCCACGTTGAGATGCCCGCGGGCCCCCACCTCAGCAACGACACCCGCGGCGACGTCTCCCTGTGCTTCGGAACGAGCAACTGTTCGGGATCCTATCGAACGCCTGGCGCCTTCACAGACAGACCCTTGCTCCAAGAAGGGAAGCTCTACCGCATCTCATCGACCTTGGACGGCTTCGGGAAGGTCAAGGCTACGCTTCTCGTGACGCAACCGTCACCCCAGCGCATGCCGAAAATGCCCGTTCTCGTCTGGACGACGATCGCTTCCGAGCAGCCCAAGAAGATCAGCCAGGTTTTTCGGATGCCGCAAGAAAGCCGCGGCTTTGTAATCAACTTTATGTTATCCGGCGGCGGTCACTTCACGGTCAGAGACGTGTCTCTCGACGCTCTCGAACCCGGCGAAAACCCGCTCAAGTAGGGCCCGAGCTTCACTGCAACGTAAAGGATCATTGCGGGGAAGATGTGCAGCAGCATCCTGTTCGCCGTGTCGCCCCAGCCGTGGCGGTAGGGATGTCGCATCGTTCCCATGAAAAGCACCAGCATGGCGTAGGTCACGATCGAGCAAAGCAGGGCTCTCTCGCGGGAAATGCGTCCTCCCGCTATCAGCGCCGCGGCAAACGCGGCGGCTAACGTCACGGATGAAAATCCCCACCGTCCGGTGAAGAAGAGATTGAGCGTCATCCAGCGAAGCGACCTCACCATCCCATAATTGACGACGAACGCCACGCAAAGCCCGCCTGCCAGGCACACGGTCATCACCACTGGACTCCACCGGCGAAGACCTTCGAGCTTGGTGTTCGTCAAAAGGACGGCCGCAAAGACGCCGACCAAGGGGATGACCGTCAACGTCGCGTTCAAGGGATTCATGATCTGCGAAGATCCGTCCGTCCACAGGGCGAGTTGGACGTACCAGAGGGCCGTCGCGAGCAGGCAGCCACCCGAGATCTTCAAAGCATGGCGTTTGTCGTAAGGAAAGCTCGCCAAGCAGGCCACGCCGATCACTCCCGCCACGATCGCCCCTTCGGGACGCGACAGGATCAAGCCCCAGAGCCCGCACCACGCCAGACCAAGGCCTGGAGGATTTTCCACGTCGTCGACTGGCCGAAATGCCACCAGCGCCAGCGTCAGATAGAGCGTTGCCGGCATCGCATTGTGAATGAAGACGGCGTTGAAAACGAAGAAGGGGCTGCTGACCAAAAAGCAGCCGGAAAGAACAGCAACGGCCCCGGCACCGACTCGTCCCATGCCGCGGCTGCCGGTCAGTTCCAGATAGATCGCGACTACTAACATCGCCGCGACGGAAACGGCCAGGAAGGGTTGCAGCAGCCAGAAAAAGTCGACGCCGAGCCAATGCGACGCGGCCTGGCCGGCAATCGTGTAGACCCCCCAATCAGGAAAGATTCCACTCATCGACCAATGAAACGTCCCGCGTTCGGCCAAAAGGCGTCCAAGGCTGGTGATCGTAAAGCTGTCGGGAGACAACACGCTGTAGTCGTTCCGACCGGCGTTGAAGCCAGCGATGCAGTACACGGCGAGCATGGCCGAGAAAGCCGCGCCATCAGCCCGCGTCGGACGCCGGCCTGCACGCCAACTGGTTACGAAACCGGCGGCCGCGAGCATCGTGATGACGGCAATCAAAGCCCCGAAGTGCAGCGGCACTCGGGCGAGGAGCGATGCCACGATCAGAGTCACCCAAAGCAAAAGTCCCAGAGGCAAGGCCGTCGTCGCTGCAAATGCCGCGCTCATCCGCGACGTCAGGCGTAGCTGCACTCCCGCGCCCGCGGCAAAGAGGAAAAGCAAAAATAGAAGCTGCTGCGTCATTGAGGATTCGCCAAAGCCAGCTCGTTCTCGGGAATCAGCAGACGCATCTTCGCGGCCGTCACCAGATAGTACGTGCGTCCCGCCGGAGAAGTCGCGGGGTCGTGGAGAATGATGAACTGCCAACCCCTGCTCGCTGCGAAAGACTGGGAAGGATACCGCTGCAGCAGGTCGTCGGCCGTCTCCATCTTGATCTCGTGGGGGTATTCCTTGAACGTGATGTCATGGATGCCGCCGATCGCGATGACCATCCACGGCGCCAGGTCTTCCTCCGTATAGGAAACGATGTTGGCTCCCGCCAATTTCTCGCGGATGAACAGGTGCTTCGGTATGTGGTTACTGACCCACGATTCGCCGGCCATCTTTTCGCTCATGAATTGGAACGTCGACTCGCGATTGCGGGTGAGCGGGTAGTACTCGTGCTTGTCGACCTCTTTGAAGGTCAGGACGTTGGCGGCAAAGCCGAAAAGGAAGATCGAAAGCGCGAACACCGCGCGTGCTTCGCTCAACGCAACCGAAGCAACGGCGCTGAGCATCAGCACGGCCAGGCCGCCGTAAACGAAAGGCGAGTGGCGAAGAAAGATGTTCTGAACGTTGATGACGTGCTGCTCGGCCTCGTTCGCTCCCGGGAAAAACCGGTCGAACGGAAACATGAGAGCAACGAGCACGACCGCGGAAAACGCGAGGCCAGCTAGAGGAAACATCCAAGGGCGCAATTTGGCAGGCAACGGACTCAACTCGCAGTAATCTCTGCTTCTAGGCTCGAGTACAGAGCCTACACCAGCGGCAACTGTTTGCAATAGATCGGAAAATTCGCTATGCGTGAACGGTGAAAACCGCCGTTTCATCGTTGAGCTTCAGCAAGAATGCACTCCTCATGCAGGAGCTGCAGGCAGCGGGCTTCGAGGCTACTCCCAATCGCAGCGGAAAAATCCTTGCGGGCGAGGAACTCGGTCGCTTCTTGAGCGGCCACGAAACGGCGATCGTCGGAACCGAAGTCATAGATGCTCCGGTTTTGGACTTCTGCCCGGGCGTCCGCTTCGTTGCCAAATACGGTGTCGGCCTGGACAACCTCGATCTGGAAGAGATGAAGCGGCGCGGCATCGCCAGCGGCTGGCTCCCTGGAATCAATCGCCGCTCCGTCGCCGAGCTCGTTCTGGGCTTCATGCTTGGTCACTGCAGAAATCTCTACTCGTCGCTCGACGGCATGCGCCAGGGTCGCTGGCTCAAGGACGGCGGCCGGGAAGTCTCGTCGATGACGGTTGGTCTCGTCGGGTTCGGGCACACGGGATCGGAGGTCGCGCGGCTGTTGAAAGCCTTCGGCTCGAAAATCCTCTACTGCGATGTCTTGGACAAACGTAGTGAAGCGGCAGCCCTCGGTGCGTCGGCAGCTCCTTTCGACGAACTCGTGCGGAGCTCGGACATTTTGTCGTTTCACGTCCCCGCGACTGCAACGACTCGGGAAATGTATGGAGCAAGGCAGATCGCGGAGACGAAACCGGGATGTCTGGTGATCAACACATCCCGGGGCAGTGTCGTCGATTTCGAAGCAGTGGTTGCGGCAGTTAAGGACGGCCGACTCGGTGGTTTCGCGGCCGACGTCTTTCCGGTCGAGCCGGACGACTTGAGCCGCTTTCGGGACGAATCGCGGCTCTATTTTACGCCCCACATTGGCGGCAACTCTCAGGAGGCCGTGCTAGCCATGGGCCGTGCGGCGATCCAATCGCTCGTCAATGGAACGAGCGCTCGGTCACAGTGACCTG
>JAYVBB010000850.1:0-3507 GCA_043750715.1 Pseudomonadota bacterium
CCTTAGAGCAGGATGTCGGCAATCCGACATCCTATTATCTTAGGAGCCTTCTTCTCCGGAATTTCGCGAGAGGCGCTTTTTGCGTCGGCCTGCTCGGGATCATCATTTGTGAGTTCAGAAAGAAGAAGCCCAACCAGACGACAGAGCCAACGCCGGCAGCCCGGCCTCGGGGTTGACCGAGATGTATTCCGGCGTTTCCAGGTATTCGAAGGCGAGCTCTTTGACTTCCGGGTTGGTCGTCGCGGAGAACACCAGGCGCTGGGCCAGCTCCGGGATCTTCTCGAGGAAGAATTCGACGTCCTCGATGAAACCCATGTCGAACATGCGGTCGCATTCGTCGCAGACGAAGACCTGGACCTCGCTGAGATCGACCCATTTCTTCTGGACGTAGTCTTTCAGGCGACCCGGGGTGGCGACGATGACGTCGACGCCTTCCTGGAGCTTTTTGGCTTGTTTGTCGTAGTCGATGCCGCCGAAGACCGCGATGGACGAGAGGCCGACGTGCGCGAACATCGTCTGGGCGTCGTCTTCGATCTGCATCGCGAGCTCGCGGGTCGGAGCGAGCACCATTGCGCGGGGCTTGCGGCCGGGCAGCAGCGGCACGGCGGTGCCGTCTTCCGAGGCCAGAAGCTTGTTGCAGATCGTGAGAAGGAACACGGCCGTCTTGCCGGTACCCGTCTGCGCGAAGCCGGCAACGTCACGGCCGCGGAGCGAGAAGGGAAGGCAGAGCTTTTGGACCGGGGTCGGTTCTTTCCAGCCGAGCTCCGCCACGGCCTTGATCAGGCGGTGGTTGAGCGGCAGGTCGTCGAAGTTCTTCACCCCTAGGGCCGCGACTTCGGGCTTGATGTTGAAGGCGATAGGCTCGCGAGGGACTGCCTCGGCGAAATCGTCAGGGGTTTGGGTAATCTCGGGGGTGGTTTCGGGAAGCGTCTCTTCGGTCGGGTTCATTTCGCAATTTTCTCTATAATATCAGACTGTTAACAAATGCGCCGCGGCACGGCCGGGCGGGACTTCAAGCCGCGACGTCGGCGGCCGATAAGGAGCGAGTGGATGCCCAAGAAGAAAACCCAAATGCAACGCCTGCTCCCGAGGGAGCCGAGCCTGAGCAATCAGGGACTGGGCCGGCCGAACATACTGCAGAAATCACTGAAAACCAAGATAAATTGGCCCCCTTGCTCGCTCGGATCGACCGCCGCATCAATGATATCCAGTCGTTGATGCTGGAAAAGGAGCGCCAGCAGCTCCTCTTCGTATATAAGAGGATCCCGCAGCCTTACTATGAGCGCTGGAAAGCCGAGGCGAACGACCTGTTCGCCCTCACCGTTCACATCAGGCGCCGTCGGGCCCGGGCGCAAAAGGCCGGTTGAAGCGCGAGTCCTGCCTGTGATTTAATGGGCTTATGCGTATATTACCCTTTGCGATCTGCCTCGGCATGACTGCCTGCATCACGCCTTCTGAGAAGAAGGACATGAAGGGCGACATCTTCAACGTCCAGACGCGGCTGCTCAACCTCGAGCGCCAGGTCACAGACACGAGCAAGGACGCCAAAGCGACCGGAGACAGCGCGGCGAAAAGGCTCGCGAACAACGCGTCCGAGATGGACCGCCTCGCCGCAGACCTGCAAAAACTCCGCGGCGAAATGGACACCCTCCGTGTCGGCGTGATGACGGGCCAGATGCCCGGCGTCGATCCGGCGCAGCAGGAAAACTCCATGGCCGCGACCCTGATCAAAATCAACGAGCGCCTGGAAGCGGTCGAGGAATCCCAGGCCGAGCTCCTGGATGCGCTCAAAAAAGCGGGTCTCAGCGCCAAGAAGAAAAAAGAGCGTAAGGTCGGCGGTGTCGACGACCTGGAGAAAGCCTACAACGACAAGCACTACAAACAAGTGATCGAAGACGGTCCCAAGGTCATGAAGGACGTCAGCGGCGACGACAAGGAACAGGCGAAGTTCCTGGTCGCCGACAGCTACTTCAAGCTCGGCAAGATGCGGGAAGCCGCCTTGAAATTCAACGAGTTCCTGGAAGGCAAGCCTGGCAAGAAGTACATGGCTACGGCCAAGATACGGATCGGCGACTGCTTTCGTCATCTCGGTGACGGCGCGACCGCAAAAGTGTACTACGAGGAGCTGATCAAGGAGTTCCCCGACTCCGAGGAAGCAGGCAAAGCGAAAGAGCGTCTTGCCGAAAAGAGCTGACCCTTCGTCATTCCCAGGCGACGTGTCTGCCGAGCCGGCGAGGGAGAAGTCGCCTTGCCGCCAGGAATCTAGAATACCGTGCTGATCCTAGGCATCGAATCCAGCTGCGACGAAACCGCCGTCGCCCTCGTCCGCGACGGCCGTCAGGTCCTGTCGTCGGTCATCGCGTCGCAAATCGCCGTACACATGCCCTTTGGCGGGGTCGTGCCCGAAGTCGCCGCGCGGGAACACCTGCGCGTCATCGCTCCGCTCGTCTCCGAAGCCGTCAAGCAGTCCGGAGTCCGCCTGGAAGACGTCGACGCCATCGCCGTCACCCAGGGGCCGGGGCTGATCGGCGCGCTGCTGGTCGGCGTTGCTTACGCCAAGGGCCTGTCGCTCGCGCTCGGGAAACCGTTGATCCCCGTCGACCACGTTCATGCGCACGTCCACGGCGCGCTGCTCGGAGTCGACGCCTCCGCCGACGAAGCCGCGTTCTATCCGACCCTCGCCATGGTCGTTTCCGGCGGGCACACCAATCTCTACAAAATGTCGTCCCCGACGTCGTACGAGCTGCTCGGCAACTCGGTCGACGACGCCTGCGGAGAGTGCTTCGACAAGGTTGCCAAGATCCTCGGCCTGGGATATCCCGGCGGTCCGGAAATCGAGAAGCTGGCGCGCGGAGGCAACTCCAAGGTCGTCCCGATGCCGCGCATGGTCACGGAAAAAAAACGCCTCGAGTTCAGCTACTCGGGCCTGAAGACGTTCCTGGCGAATCTAGTCCGCGACGAAAAAAAGCCGATCGCTCCGGAGCGCCTGGCCGACATCTGCGCCGCGTTTCAGGACGAGGCCTTGGGCCAGATCGTCCGGAAGTTGAAAGAAGGCCTCCGCCTTTGCCCCGCGACGAAGTCGGTGCTGGTTGCCGGCGGCGTCGCGGCGAATCAGCGCTTCAAAGCTCTAATGGCTGCCGAGATCGCGGTGCCGGCGCATTTCCCCCACCCCCGCTACTGTTCGGACAACGCCGCGATGATCGCGGCCTACGGATTTCACGTGGCCCGCAAGGCGGCGCCGGCGACGACCCGCGGCTTTGACGCGTATTCACGCTATGATTTTGCCGGAGTGACGACTTGAGGCGTTTCGATCCCGAAGCCAAGCGCGGCAGAGACAGGGACGACCTTCGCCAGAAGAAGTCGCTGGGTCAGGTCTTCCTGAAGACCGATTGGCCGGTCCTGCGCATGGTGCAGAAGCTCGAGGACATGAAGATCCAGCGCGTTCTGGAGATCGGTCCCGGCGGCGGCATCCTGACACGGGAACTGCTGGCCAAGGGCTTCAAGGTG
>JAYVBB010000851.1:0-4036 GCA_043750715.1 Pseudomonadota bacterium
GCCGCCGAGATGACTTTGGAAAGATTTCAAAAAAACCTAAAAAATCAGCGCGCGGTCCGGAACTTCCGGACGCGGGCGGTGGCGCGCGGCGGCGTTGCCTTCGCCGGCTCCTCATAAGGAAGGAACCCCAAGCCCGCGACCAGGGAGAAGAGCGCCAGGGCGGGAACGCCGAACCAGAGCGCGACTTGCCAGATGTTTTGCTCGATGACGCCCAATGCGGCGAGGCCGACCCAGACGGCGAAGGCAGCGACGTGCGCCACGGCGAAGAACTTGCCCGCGTTGAGAACCGGCCAGCGGTCCCGGAAGCTCGTGCCCGTGCGGAGGAAACGGAAGCCCAACGGGATCAGCACGAGATCCAGCGGCCAAAGCAGCATCAGGTTGGCGTTGTGCCAGCTGTCGGGATGGCCCGAAAACGCCCAGTTGAGCAGCAGCGTCGTGCCGATGATGCCGGAGAACAGTCCCCAGTAAAGCGTCCCGACGCCGAGCAGACGGTAGAACGCGCGGCGCCTCTTTTTCCGATACATGGCGAGCGCCCCGAGCAGACTCAGGAACGTCGGAGCCGCCAACGCCGCGTAGTCGTTGAACGGGCGGTCGAAGACTTCGGGGTTGCTCAAGATGACGGTGGAATCCGTCAGCAGGCGCGTCCCGGCGACCGGATTGCCTTCGTCGTCGATGGTCGGCATTTCGAGCATATGCTCGCGCAGATACTGCGGCAGGAACATTTCGTCCCACGCCGTCAGCGGCCGGTCGATGTTGCCGTTCATCATGACGTCGAGCAACGGCGCGACGAAGGGCGTACGCGAAAGATTGCCGCGGACGTAGTCGCGGTAGACCGGTTGGGTCTTCTCCGCGAAGAACTTGGCCCTCACCTGCCCTTCCAGCACGTCGTCCAGGTAGTCGCGCGGAATCGTCGCGCAGTTCCTGAACCAGTACTGGTATTGAAACTCGCGGTTCTCAGGCAGTGAGTTCCACGCGATCTTTTCGAAGAGCCGCCGCTTCTGGTTCGTCGTGAGGTTGAGGTGCTCCATCACGAGACGGCGCTCGTCGGTCATGTGACGCATGACGTCGGCCTGAAAGGTCCGGATGCCCATGCTGTAGGTCAGCGCGCCGCGGTAGAACTTCCAGAGGAAGCCCGCCTGGTCGAAGTAGAACTTGCCCCAGTTGTAGACGAGGTCGGTTTTGCTCGCCGGGTCGACGACGCGGATGCCGGTATGCCCGAAGCGGTTGGCGACTTCCTCGCCGACGCCGACCGTCATCAGATAAAATTCCACCTGGCCGATGTCGGACGGGACCTCCGGCACGTAGTAACGCGCCTTGTCGCTCGGCTGGGTGTCGGCCGCAAAAGCGCCCGTCGCGGCGAGCAGCAGGATCATGGTCAGGAAGCGCTGGAACATGGCCCCTTCTATATTAGAAGGGCGCCGGGCTGGTCAAGCCCCGCGCTACTGGATGCGGCTGCGAATTGTTTTAGCAAGATCGCGGGCTTCGCTGTTTTCCGGATCCAGCTTGAGGGCTTCGTCGAAGTGCTTGAGGGCTTCGGGGTAGTCTTTTCGCTCGAGGTAGAGCTTCCCGAGGTTGATCCAGGGGATCGGTCCGGGCTCGCCGACGTGCCTGGTCGCAATCGCCTTTTTGAACCAGACAATGGCGTCGTCGGCGCGGCCGAGTGCCACCAGGTAGAACCCGATGTCGTTGTAGGCGCTGCCGCAGTCCGGATCGAGGCCAATCGCTTCCCGGCAAAGCTCGATCGCGCGCTGCGTGTCGCCGAGGCAATGCTCCATCGTGCCCCAGTTGGTCAACGCTGACGGCGTACGGGAAACGTAGGCGGCGGCTTTGAACTCGTGCAGCGCGGTGATGTAATCACCGGTTTGAACGGCGGACCGGCCCTTTTCGAGGCACTTGGTGGCGCGCTTGGCGATGAACATGTCCATGGTCATCTCGGAGTTCGTTTCGTTGCACTGGACTGGGTGTTAGCTCTTCTTTCTGCATACCTGTAAGGCCGACCATGTTTCAACGGCTTTATGGTCCCTAAATAGGACTTACGTTTTGGCTGCTTACCAATTTCCTAAGACGGGCAGCGTGAGCCGCCAGCGCGGCGACGGCAAGGATCAGGCCCAAGCCGGCCAAAAGCGGCCGCGGCGTGAAGAGGAGGACCGCGGCGACGGCGAAGCCCCCGCGCTCGGCAAGCGACAGCTTTTGCTTCGCGACGCCGGACACGACGACGGCGAGGATGATGACTCCGGCGAGAGCGGCAACGGTGATCCAGATGTTGGTGCCGACGTCGGCCAGCAGCAGGAGGCCTTTGCCCGGCTCGCTCAGCGTGAACAGGAACGGCACGACGAAAGCCGGCAAACAGAATTTCCAGGTTTGCATCGTCGTGCGCAGCGGGTTGCCTCCGGTGATCGCGGCGGCGGCGAACGGCGACAGCGCCGTCGGCGGTGACACGTCCGAAAGCACCGCGTAATAGAAGATGAACATGTGCGCGGCCGCTTCGCTGACGCCAGCCTCCGTCAACGCGGGAACCACCATGACGGCCGAGATGATGTAGGACGCCGTGACGGGCACGGCGAGTCCGAGCACGAGCACGGCCACGGCCGCGAAGGCGACGGTCAGAAACGGCACGCCGTGCGCCAGATCCACGATCAAGCCCGAAAGCTTCAGGCCGAGGCCGGTGAGAGTCACGATCGAAACGAGGATACCCGCCGTGGCCGTCGTGGCGGTGACCGACAGCGCGCCTTTGCCGCCCGACTCGAGGGCCAGCAGCAGACGGCGGTCGACGCCGTTCTTTTTCAGAAGCGCGCTGATGATGCAGAGTGCCACCGTCACGCCGAAGCCGACGAACAAGGCGTTGGCGTTGCTCGGCATCGCTTTCGTGACGAGCAAGACCAAGGCGACGACCGCTCCGGCGACGGCCGAGCGGACCGAACAAAGGCGGGTTTCGGAACGGATGAAGCTGAGAGCGAAGGCCAAAGCGGTCGCCCAGAACACCGCCATGAAAACCGTCATGCCTACAGCCATCAGGATCGCGACGACGAACAGCGACGAGAAGTGATAGCCGTACCGCGTCGTCAGGTACCAAAGCGACTGCGCTTCCGCCTCGACTGCCTGGGCGCCCTGGCGTTTCGCCTCCGCCTCGATCATGAAGAAGCAGGAAGCGTAGTAGAGAACGGTCGGCACCGTCGCCATGATAAGCACGTCGAGGTAGCTGACCCGGAGGTATTCGGCGATCAAAAAGGCGGCGGCGCCGAGCGTGGGCGGAGAGAGCGTCGCGCCGATGCCGGCGGAGGCGAGGATGCCCCCCGCGGTGTCCTTGTCGTAGCCCGCCTTCTTGAGGAGCGGCCAGGCGAGCGTGCCGAGCGTTACGGTCGTCGCGACGCCGCTGCCCGAGACGGTGCCGAACAGAAAGCCCGCGAGGGTGACCGTGCGGCCGGCCCCCGCCGCGTTGCGCGACCGCCCCATCGCCGCGAACGACCAGTCGAGGAAAAACCGGCCGGCTCCGCTGTACTCGAGCATCGCGCCGTAGATCGTGAACAACACGATGAACGACGCCGCGACGTCGAGCGGCACACCGAAGATGCCTTCGAGCGTCAGGTAGTTTTGACCGACGATGCGCGCGACGCCGTAGCCCCGGTGGTCGAACGGCTCCGGCATGTAAGGACCGAAGTAGCCGTAAAGCAGGGTCAGGAGCGTCGTCACGGGCAGGGCCCAGCCGCTGGTCCGTCGCGTCGCTTCGAAGATCACGAAGATGAGCAGAAGGCCGAGGAAGATCTCGGTGCCGTTCGGCAGCGTCACACGCTGCAACGCGTCTTCGTAGTGCGTGATGAGATAGAGGAGCGAGACCGCGGAAGCGCCTGCCATCAGGAGGTCGCCTGCCGTGGCACCGCCTCGCCGTTTCAGGCGCTTCGCGAGCATCCCTGCCATCACTGACGCGACCCCGAGCACCACCAGCACGGGGCGGTCGATGGCCGACAGCCCTTCTTCATAAAGGTAAGATCCGAACCCCAGCGCCGACACGACGAGGAGGCCGACACACTGCAAAACG
>JAYVBB010000852.1:0-3841 GCA_043750715.1 Pseudomonadota bacterium
ATGTACAACCTGGACGAATCCATCGCCGGCTTCGCCCGCGCCTGCCTCAACTTTGGCCTGCAGCGCAAGTGGCCGGTTTATCTGTCCACCAAAAACACCATCCTCAAGGTCTACGACGGCCGCTTCAAGGACATCTTCCAAGCCATGTACGACAGCGACTATTCGGCGAAGTTCAAAGCCGCGGGGCTGACCTATGAACACCGGTTGATCGACGACATGGTCGCGCAGGTCCTGAAGTGGGACGGCGGCGTCGTGTGGGCGTGCAAAAACTACGACGGCGACGTGCAGTCGGACACGGTCGCGCAGGGCTTCGGCTCGCTCGGCATGATGACGTCGGTGCTGGTCTGCCCGAACGGCCGCACCATCGAAACGGAAGCCGCGCACGGCACCGTCACCCGCCACTACCGCGATCACCAAGCCGGCAAGAAGACGTCGACCAACCCGGTCGCCTCGATCTTCGCCTGGACGCAGGGCCTGGCGCACCGCGGCAAGCTCGACGAGACCCCGGAAGTCATCCGCTTCGCGCAAACCCTGGAAAAAGTCTGCGTCGACACGATCGAAGCCGGCAAGATGACCAAGGACCTCGCCGTCTCGATTCACGGCAACAAGGTCCCTGAAGGTTCCTACATGTACACCGAGGACTTCCTGAACGAGTTGGCGAAGAACCTCGAAAAACGTCTGGCGAAGTAACCACGGAGCTCTCCCATGCTGATCCGGTCCCCGTCCTGGTCGTTCGTCGCGGCTTTCGCCCTGTCCCTGGTTGCCTATGGCTGCGCGGGCGACGGCGCCGACACTCCGCAGGAACCCGTCGCGCCGACGACGGAAGAGACGCCTTATCCGGAAGATCCGGACATGGCCCCGAAACCCGACGAAGGCACCGCGCCGAAGGACGACGTTCCGGACGGCGTCGGCGAGCTGACCGCCGATCCTTTCGAAGGCAAGAAATCCCCCGACGATGCCCTCGCCGAGTCGACCCCGAACGACGAAGTCCTGCCTCCGCCGGACGAAGGCGACACGATGGGCGGCGCTCTGGAAGGCAACGAGCCCAACTACAAGTCCTCGCCGGGCACCTCGCCCGACGTCCCGGGAGAGAAAGCGGCGAAAGCCGGCAAGAAAGCCAAGAAAGGCAAAGGTGCCGCTGCCGGCAAAGGCAAGCAGCAACGTTACGTCGACGCCGTCATGCTGAACGTCCGCGGCAAACCCGCCAAGGGAGCTCCGGTCGTCCGCCGCTTGCTGGGCGGAGCGATGATCCACGTCGAGATGCACGGCAAATGGGCGAAAATCAAAGAAGGCCAATGGGTCCGCACGAAGTACCTCGCCGCCGAACCGACGAAGAAAGTCAGCCGCGCCGAAGCCGACAAGGCCTGGCATCAGTCGAAGTCCGGCAAGAAGGCGAGCAAAGGCAAGACCGCCAAAGCGAGTGCAAAAGCGAAGAAGGGCAAGACGTCGAAGGTCGCCCCGGCTCCCGCGCCCGTACCCGACGCGGCGGATCCGATGCCGGCGGAAGAACCGTCGACGGAACCGGATGCTCTTCCGGAAGAAGCTGCTCCGGCGACGGACGGCTGACCCATCGTCATTCCCAGCGCAGCGTAGCGACGCGCTGGGAATCCAGACCCGGCCGGCCTAGATTCCCAGCCGTGTCTGCCGAGCCGGCGAGGGAGAAGGAGCTCCGCTCGCCTGGGAATGACGAGGCGGTGAACACAAACCGTTAACACAATCTAGCCCAGGGACCCATCGTTCCTGGGCTTCCCATTTCAGCGTGCGCTAAACAACTCCCCACGGGAAATTGAACACATCCCTTGGGAGTTTAAACATGCGTATCGTATCCAGTTTCGTCCTAGTGCTGCCGCTTGCCCTATCGTCCTGCGGCAAGACCACCGTCGAAGGCGCCGACGCGCCGAACGGCCACGGCGAGCTCGCGCTCACGGACCTCAAGACCGGTTGTCTGCAAGGCGTAGTGATCAATGGCCTCACCGGCGAGCGCATCGCGCTGCCCGAAGCCAGCGACGCCAATCAAGAAGGCGGCAAAGGCATCAGCGTCCGTCTGAACGGCACGCTCGTCTTCGCCGACGCCGCGACCCGCGATTACGCCGCCAATTCGCAGATGCAAGGCGAGTACACGCTCTGCGACGTCCCCCTCGAGGAAACCTACCCGCTCTACGCGCAAGTCGACGGCTACCTGCCCTTCGGCTCGCTCGTTTCCGTGGTCTCCAGCGTCGCGCAGCGTTCGGCCAAAGCCGACAGCGACATCCAAAAACCGCTCCCCACGTCCATCGTCAACATCCGCCTCTACCCTGTCGGCACGCAGACCCAGGACCTCGCCGTCAAAGTGCTCTACCAGACGACGCCGCTCGCCGGAGCCACGGTCCAGCTCGTCCCGAGCGACAAGAACGTCCTCGACCAAGGCAACTTCGCCGCTCCGGTCAACGGCGCTCTCCTGACCCTCACCGCGACGACCGACGCCGCCGGCATCGCGACGTTCCCCGCCGGCCAGCTCGTGCTCGGCGGCGTTTACGACTACACGGTCATCCCCGCCGGCGGCGCCCACACGCTGTTCAAAGCGGAAGGCCTCGTCGTCGGGCTCCTGGCCGGCAAAGGCGACCATGACGCCTACTTCCTCCAGATCGACCTCGACAACACCGCTCCCGCGCTGAAAGTCGTGTCGCAATCCGACGAGCCGAGCGCCAGCGGCGAGAAGCGCTGCACGCTCAACCGCCCGGTGAAACTCGCCTTCGGTACCGAAGACGGCATCGCCGCCTCCCTTGCGGGCGCGGTCACCGCCACGGTCAAAGGCGCCATCGCCGGCAACGACTCCTCGGAATCGGTCAACGTCCAGATCGTCGACGGCGGCTACACGGTCGTCCTCTCGGCCATCTTCGACAAGCTGCCCGACCTGACGAAAGAACCTGCCCTCGCCGTCTCCTACTCCGGCGTCACGCTGATGCCGGCCGACCGCCCGGAACTCATGGAACGCTTCGACCTCGCGAGCCAATGCTCGCTGACCGTCACGCTCCAGTAAGTAGCCGCTGATCCCCGCCCAATCAAGACGGCCGCAGCCAGGAATTCTGAGCTGCGGCCGCTCTGCGTGCAACGACGACGCTGCATGCTGGTTGACTAGGAAGGCAACGTTCAGAGTGAACGTTTGTGCGTTGGTTTCGCGAGCCCAAAGCTAGCGCGAGGCATTGCTCCATGCAGGCATCGAAGGGAAAGGCAGGCCCAAAGCTGGCACGGGTTAGAGCCGCGCTGCGCGTGGCTCACGGCCAGCCGATGGGTTATCGCGGGGCAACTCGAGGGACGGTTGACTGGAAATGCAACGTTCAGCGTGAACGTGAATATAATATTCGACGGGTTTATTTGAGGGGAATGCGTCGACGGCGAGGCGGGATCAGGACATCGTCGCTCAATTTGCAAATCGACAATTTGACGAGACGGCGGCGCAGCGGCCAAAATTTTTTGGTGCGCCTCGCGAAACGTCCAGCCGCGTCCGTGAAAATTCGCCGAAAAAAGCCGTGGTAGAAATCCTCCAACAAAGGTGGAGGTCTCCGTGGCAAACCTGAAAATGACCGACGACCAGACGCTTCTCGCGAACCTTCGCCTACTAGCGAAGGCGGAAGCGGCGTCGCAGGTCGAGATTCTTCGCTACCTGGCCGAGGTCGACGAAAGGAAGATCGTCGTCGAGCGCGGCTATAGCGGCATGTGGGATTTTTGCCGGAGGGGGCTCGGGTTTTCGGAGAGCACCAGCACGCGGCGCATTACGGTGGCGCGGGCGGCGCGTCGATATCCGGATTGCTGGCAGGACGGAAGTCCTTCGGCGCCAACGTTAACCGAGAACGTAATCATA
>JAYVBB010000853.1:0-2379 GCA_043750715.1 Pseudomonadota bacterium
GCCGAGGATCGTCATCTTGCCGAAATAGACCTTCTCGCCCTTGGTGATCTCGTAGTTGATGTGGACGAGGCGTTTTTCGCGGTCGAACTGGGTCTTCGGGTTGACGTCGGCGTACGCGTAGCCGAGGTCTCCGTACTTGTCGACGAGCATCTCGATGTCTTTGGTGAACTTCGAGTAGCGGAAGAGATCGCCCGGCTTGAGCTTCATCTGCTCGAAGAGTTCTTCCTTCGTGAAGAGCAGGTCGCCTGAGACGTCGATCGAGCCGACGTCGTACTGAAGCCCCTCTTCCAGTTGGAAGGTCAGGCGCACGAAGTCGCGGTCGACGTCGAGGAACTGGAACGGCTTGGCGACTTTGACTTCCGCGAAGCCCTGGTCGCGGTAGATGAACGAGATGTACTCGAGGTCGCGTTTGACGAAGTCGTCCTGATACAGCGACGCCGAGCTGAACGCGGTGGTCCGCGCGAACGGCCGCGACGCCAGCCCGGGCGTGCCCGAAATGATGTCGGCGTCCGTGTAGAACTGGTTGCCGAGGATTTCCACCGAGCCGACGAGAACCTTGCCGCCTTCGTCGATGTGGTACATGAGCGAGACTTCGTTCGCTCCCTTTTTTTCCAGCGTGTAGGTGACGCGCGCGAGGTAGAAGCCCTTCTCGGCGTATTGCTTCTCGATCATCCGGACGTCGCCCATGATCGTCGCTTCGTTGACGATCGTGTACAGCTTGGTCTCGAGCTTTTCCTTGAGCGTCTCTTCGGTGATCTCGTCGTTGCCTTCGAGGGAGATCGCCGTGATCGCGGGCTTCTCTACGACCTGGATGACGAGGTTGACGCCACCGTCGACGGCCTTTTTGTAGATCCGGACGTCCGAGAAGTAGCCGAGCTCGAACAGCTTCCGGATGTCTTCCTGGAGCACTTTCTTGTCGAGCGGCGACGCTTTGCGCGTCGAGAGCAGGGTCAGGATCGCGTCTTTCTCGACCTTCGCGTTGCCGCGCACGTCGAGCTCTTGGACGATCTCACCACTTTGAGCGAAGGCCGAAGTCGCGAACAGCAGAGAGAACAGCAGCGGGAGCAGGACCTTCTTCACTAGGCGGCGCCTCCAGAGGCGATGCGCCCGTCTTCCATCACCACTTGCCTGGGCATTCGTTTCGCCAGATCCAGGTCGTGCGTGACAAGCAGCATCGTCACGCTGTTTTCCGAGCAGATGTGCATCAATAGTTCCTGGATGGCCAAGCTGGTTTTCTGGTCGAGGTTGCCCGTGGGCTCATCGGCAAGGAGGATCGGCGGTGCCATGATCAGAGCGCGCGCGATCGCCACGCGTTGCTGTTCCCCGCCGGAGAGCTCGCCGGGCCGGTGTTTCGTGCGTTGGCCGAGGCCGACGGCACCGAGCAGTTTTTCCGCGCGCTCTTCCACCATGGCGCGCGGGGCGCCGGCGATCAGGCCGGGAAGCATGACGTTTTCCACGGCCGAGAATTCGTTCAGGAGATTGTTCATCTGAAAGACGAAGCCGACCGTCGCGTTACGGAAGTGCGAGGCAGCCTTGTCGGGCATGGTGGAAACGTCGGTGCCGGCGAGAATGACTTTACCGGAGCTCGGCCGGTCGAGCGTACCGAGGATGTGCAGCAGCGTGCTCTTGCCCGCCCCGGATTTACCGGTGACGGCGACGATCTGTCCGGCCTTGACGTCGAGGTCGACGCCGCGCAGCGCTTCGACTTGCTGCTGCGCGATCGTGTAGACCTTGCGTACGTCTTGGAGAAGGATGCCCGATGCCGTCAAAAACCGCCTCTTCCGCTACTACAGATATCTCAGTCCTTGTCCGGGATCTTGCTTGGCTGCCGTCATCGCCGGGTAAGTGGACGCCGCGATACTAAACAACCAAGCACACACACAGATGATCACGTATTCAGGCCACAGCCATTTACAGGGGAGCGACTTCAGATGGTAGACGCCCGCCGGTAAAGGAATGAATTGAAAGCTCTTGATCAACGCGCAAATGCTGACTCCAAAGACCAGGCCCACCGCAATGCCTACCGTACCGATCGTAAATCCATGCATCAGATAAAGTCGGGCGATGTCGCCTTTGTTCATCCCGAGCGAGCGCAGCAGACTGACCTGCCCCCGCTTGTGAAACACCGTCATCATCATGGTCCCGCTGATCGAGAACGCCGCGACGATGACAATGAGCATCAGTATGGATCCCATGGCGAATTTTTCCAGTTTCAGCGCAAAGAGCAATGACTTATTTGCCTTTTCCCAAGTGAGAGCGTCGAGGTCCCTTAGCGGCTTGAGCTGCTTTGCCTCCGCGATCGATTTCTCCCGGAGTCACTGCGGGAATGGCTCGCTTCAGTTCGACGTCGTCGAACTTTCCAAACAGGACGTTCCAGAC
>JAYVBB010000854.1:0-8691 GCA_043750715.1 Pseudomonadota bacterium
CCCGAATGCGACTACCGCAGCCGGATCGTGAGGACCGAGACCGACGTCGGGCTGAGGTCGCTCGACTGTCGCCGCCCGAATGAGAAAGGGGACAGTCGAGCGTCCCCATCCGAATTAGTGTGTGCCTGCTTCCGCTTGCTTGATCTCGACCGGGACGCTGACCATGACGGAGCCGTCCGCCGTGCGCAGGGTCAGGTCGCCGACCGCGGTGTACTTGCCGCCGAGGAACAGCGGGTTCGCGAGCACCTTGGACGCAGCCTGGTCGAGCTCGAAGGCGACTTTGAAGATGCCGTCGACTTCCGACACGGTGACGGTTCCGGTGTCGGCTTCCTTCAGCGCGCGGCCTTCGGTGAAGGTGAACTTGCCTTCGTTCTGGCTGACGGCGTAGCCGATCGCCAGAGCGACGTAGAACTTGTCGGCTTTCGGGGCGAAGGAGACGGTCTCGACGTCGGTCGAGCCGGCGCTTTGGCCTGCCACCGTGCATTCGCCGATGGCGGTCTGCGCCGTGGCGCATTCGAGAGCGTAGAGGTCGATGTCGTTACCCGCCGAGCCGCCGGTGGCGAACGTCGCCGTGACGACCGAGGCGTCGAAGGAACGGTAGACTTCGCCGTCCGCGTTGGCGACCGCTTGCTGTTCGCCTTCCGTGAGCTTGCCGAGAGTTTCCTGGGCGAGGCCCGAGAGCTTCAGCGTCGACGTTTCGCCCGCCGGTTTGGCGTCGAACGAGGCGTCGAGAACCTGGAAGTCGAGCGTGCCGTCGAGCATGTCGGGCGTGCCGGCGATCTTGTCGACCGAGGTCTTCACCTTGGCGTACTGGACCGTCAGTTTGTACTCGCTGGTCGGGAATTGGTAGCGGCCGAAGATGTGGAGGTTCCACAGGCCGGCTTTCGGGTTGGTGCGGGAGTACGTGACTTTCGCCGATTGCGGCGTCGCGACGCCGAAGTCGTCGCAGCTCTTCGCGATGCCCGTGCCGATTTCGGTCGGGAGCGTGGTGTTGCCGGCTTCGAAAGCGTAGAGACGGGCAGCGCCACAACCGGTGACGACCGGTCCGAGCTGGGACGCGGCTTTCACTTCCAGCGTGACGGTGACGAGGCTCGTGCCTTCCGGCACGTCGACGTAGTGGCGGTCGACGCCGAAGGACTGGACGACGCCGGTCTTCTCGTAGCCGGCTTGGCCGGCCAGCGTCTTCTGCGGGATCGTGACGTAGACGGGAACGATGAATTCGGCGTTCGCTTCGACGCGGTCGCCGTCTTTACGGTACGCCAGGATGAGGGCGCCGTGGTCGCCGGCGGGCAGCGTCGAAAGCAGCGCGCGGTCGATGCAGGCATAGAGCGTCGAATCGCGGGCTTCGACGGAGGTGCCGCTGGTCGGACCGAAGTTGTCGATGGCGCCTTCGCCGAGGACGGACAAGGTCCCGGTCGGAGCCGTCGCGCAGTCGAGCTGGTTCATCGAGCCGGCTTTCAGCCATTCCTGGTTCGAGCCGTAAAACACGGTCTTGAGGACGAAGTCGTCTTTGCTCGTGACGAGCAGGCGTTTCAGCTCGCCGGCGTCTTCGCGGGCGACGGCGCTGAACGGCAGGCGGCGAGCGATCTGGACGTGGATCAGGCTGTCCGACGCCTTGGCGTCGAGCCAGATGCCGCGGCCGAAGCGCGGACCCGAGAGAGCCATCATGTCGGCCGGCAGCTCGATCGTGCCGTCGTACGCGATGCCGTTCGGGTTGGTGCGGAGGACGCGCACCTGATAGTCGAGGCGGACGTCTTCGCGGACGCCGTCTTTTACCGCGTAAACGGTGGACGGGAGGCGCGAGTCACGTTCGGCTTTCAGGCCGGCCCAGGCGGCCGGGAGGTTGATCATGCCCGTGCCCTGGTCGATCCAGGTATATTGACCCGTGGTCGAGGCGCCGGTCCCGGGATCGAAGCGCGTGACGTCGAAAGGACGGGCGCTGGCGATCAACACTTTATGAAGGGTGAGCGAGTCGATCGGGAGCGCTTCCGCGGGGTGCGCCGCGTTGAAGCGCTTGGCCGCGTCGAGCAGCAGCGCGATGGCGCCGGTGGCAGAAGGAGCTGCCATCGAGGTGCCCCAGTAGACGTCGAGGCCCGAACGCTGGCCGTTGGCCGAGTTCAGCTGAACGGACGAGAGCTCCGTGCCCGGCGCCGAGATGTTCGGCTTGAAGCCGCCGGCCGCCGTCGGGCCGCGCGAGCTGAAGAACAGCATGAAGTCGTTGTCTTCGTCGGCTTTGGAGAGGCCGGCCGGCTTGCCCTTGGCGGGCCACTGGTACTGGCGTTCGATGAGCGAGCGGCTGGCGGCGGCGCCGACGCTGAGCGCGCGGCGGGCGGTCGACGGCGAGCCGACGGTGTTGATGCCCGGGCCGGAGTTGCCGGCCGAGATCACGAAGAGGACGTTCGACTGCTCGGAAATGCGGTCGATCATCATTTCCTGGACGTCGTAGCCGTCGTTGTAAGCGCTGAGTCCACCGAGGGACATGTTGATCAGTTCCGCGCCGTTTTGCGCGAGGTCGGTGAACGCTTCCGTGGCCGAGCAGCCGCCGTTGTTGGCGCACACGCGGTTGACCATGAGGCTGGCGGCCGGGGCGGAACCACGGGCGAGCGTCAGGTCGCTGTCGTTGTTGATCGTCTTGCGGCCGGCGATGATGCCGGAAACGTGCGTGCCGTGGTTGCCCGGGTCGAAGCCGACGATGGACGCGGCGACGACGGAGACGGGTTGGCCCGCGCCGTTTTGCAGCTCGGTGGGCTCGATCGCGAAGCCGAACTTCTCGGCGACGAGCGAGACGGTTTCTTTCGTGGTGTTGAAGTTGCCGACCGCGACGCTGCGACGGAAGTCGAGCGAGCCGGTGGACGAGAAGTAGACTTTGTAAGAGGCGTCGCCGGCAGGGACGAGCAGCAGGAAGAGCGCGTCGTCGGTCTTGCCGTTCTGGTTCAGGTCGACCTTTTCCGTGTCGCTGGCGAACGAGGCTTCCGACAGGACGCCGAGCTTGGCGCCGTTGCCGGCCGTCGTCAGGATAGTCGCGAGTTCAGGCGAAACGAGCATCTCGGTCTCGAGGTGCGCGAAGTCGTCGGCCACCGGCACGGCGGCGGCGCCGGCGACGGGCTTGACGATGTCGGCTTTGACTGCGAGTTTTTCCGCGGAGTCGGTCGTCGTCACTTCCAGCACGGCCGCCGGGTTGAAGAAGACGCGGCCTTCGCCGGTGAAGTCCTTCATGTAAACGACGCGGGACACGCCTTCCGCGTTCTCGAACGTCGGATGGTTGAAGGTCACGCCGGTGTCGGTGACGCCGACTTTGACGAGCGAGCCGTCGGGAACGTCGGCGCCGAGGTCGGCTTTCACGAGCTCGACGAATTCCGGCACGCCCATTTGCTTGAGGCCGCTGAACGCGTCGGTGGACGCGCGCGGGTCGGCGAGCATGGCGTCGACCAGGTTCTTGTCCATTTTCTGGACCTGGTGGCCGAGGTCGATCATGACGACCGGATTCAGTACGAGGTCGCTCGGGAGGCCTTTGACGTCGCGCAGCGATTCGAAGCGCGCCAGTTTCATCATGCCGGTGAAGAAGCCGTAGCGCGGGTAGACGCGCACGTTCTCGAGGCCGCCGACTTGCGAGCCGAGGGTGTCGATCGTCGCTTTGAGCGGGGCGCCGAGGCGTTTGACCAGCTCGGCGTCAGAGGTGCTTTGCTGCTTCGCGAAGATGACGGCGCGCTTGAACGACGCGTCGTCGAAGGTCGCCTCGACGGTGAGGTACGTCTGGCCGCGAATCGTCTTGAGGGCGATGAAGTCGCCGTTCTGCAGATCGATGCGGGAGTTGTCCGGACGCGGCACGGGCAAGGTGCCCGAGGAGATCGTCACGGTGCCTTTCGGCGCATTCGAAGCATCCGTCGGCTCGCCCGCCGGAGCCTGCGAGGTTTCAGTCTGAGGCGTTTCCGAGCCCCCGTTGCCACCTTTGCTGCGGTGACACCCGACCGTCGCTAAAACAGCCAAACCAGTGATCATGACAACGGAAGTTCTCATCCCATGCTCCTCTTTCGCAGCTGTGACTTTTCGGGCTTTTGGATCGGATCGGGGGGATTGATAGCGTTACGGTAGAAGGATTTACGGGATTTTGGTCAAAGGGTCAAATAGATTTTAATGGTTAGTATGGCGTCATTATGACCGGTTTAAAATGACTAAAGAAAAATCAGTAATTACTTCGTGTTGAAGTAATCAGAATGCGAGCGCCCTACCAGCGAAATTTCGTCCTTTCGCCCTGCATCGCCTGGTCCGTCAGGGTGACCGTCCACCACTTACAGTCCTTGGGAAAGGACCTCGCGTGGGCCGTCTCGACCGCCCCCGGCGGTACCTTGCCGTAGGTCACCGGCGGGGTCAGCTTGCCCTCGATCCGCCACCAAATGCGGTCGCCGAAGCCCGTCGCCCCACCCTGCATCTTGCAGTCCTCGTCCGCGACGACCATCAGCCCCGTTACCGGGGCGTTCGTCCGCCAGTTGAAGACCGGCGTGGTGCCGAGCGTATTGATGTCGACGAAGGTCTGGCATCCGCCGAGGAGCAGTGCTGCGGCGCTCACGGATAACTTCATGGTCAAACTTGTCCTTGCCAGGACCGGATCATGCCGGCCAGCATTTGCACGGCGCTGTCGTTGTAGTCCATCCACCGCACGACGATGTCGGCGACGTCGCGCTGCGGAGCGCAGTAAGTGTCGTGCATCTTCTTCACCGTCGCCAGATATTGGTTGATCACGCTGTCGATCGTCCGGCCGCGCTCGGAGACGTCGCGCTTGAGGCGGCGGATGATCCGGACGTCGTCGTCGACGTCGACGAAGATCGCCAGGTCCAGGAGCTCGCGGACCTCGGGCCAGTGCAGCGCCAGGATGCCGTCGAGGAGGATCACCGGCTGGGGGTCCACCTTTTTGACTTCCTTGGTCCGGGAATGGGTCGCGAAGTCGTAAGTCGGGCGGTCGATCGCTTTACCCGAGGCAAGGGACTTGAGCTGGGACGTCAGGACTTTCGTGTCGAAGGAGTCGGGATGGTCGAAGTTCTTCTGGTCCCGGTCGGTCATGGGGAGCGCCGACAGGTCATTATAGTAATGATCGAGCTGCAGGACGAGGATGCCGCGCTCGCCCAGGGCCTTCATGAGCCGGCCGACGAGCGTGGTCTTCCCGGAGCCGGAGCCGCCGGCGACGGCTATGATTCTTGGTTTCGCCATGGCTCCAAACTTAATTTACTAATACTCAAAACTCAATATTCTAATAGAAACAGCGCCAAAGAGATCCTTCGCCTCAGGCGGCTCAGGATGAGGACCCGCCTTGGCGGCGGTTCCTCACTTTGCTCTTGCCCACCCCCGCCTTTGTAACAAGAATGGTAATCTTTCCACCACTTTTGGATACGAGCACGAGGCGGAATGAAGCTGGTCGACATCCCGGCCGAGACGGTCACTTGTAAAAATCTCGTGGGCGGCAAATGGCTGCCCTCGTCGGGACGCTTCGTCGAAGTGAGGAGCCCGTACACGGGCGCGGTCATCGGCAAGGTGCCGATGTCGCTAGCCACCGAAGTCGAGGATGCGGTTCAGCGCGCGCACTCTGCGTTCGCCGGCTGGCGCCGGACTCCGATCAAAGAGCGCTGCCAGCTGCTCTTCAAATTTCGCGAGCTGATGCTCGAGAACATCGACGCCTTGAGCCACCGCGCCGCCGCCGAAGCCGGCAAGACCGTCGCGGAAGCGAAGGGCGGACTCCAGAAGGGCCTCGAGGTCGTCGAGTTCGCGCTGAGTCTGCAGAACCTCGACCAGGGCGGCGCCATGGAAGTGAGCCGCGGCGTGACCTGCCAGATGAGCCGCGAGCCGCTCGGCGTCGTCTGCGGCATCGTGCCGTTCAATTTCCCGGCGATGGTCCCGCTTTGGATGTTCCCGATCGCCATCGCGCTCGGCAACTGCTTCATCCTCAAACCTTCGGAAAAAGTGCCGCTGACGTCCCAGATGCTGGGCGACCTGATGATCAAGGCCGGCTTTCCGGACGGCGTCTTCTCGATCGTCAACGGCAACGTCGACGCGGTGCACCACCTGATCGACCACAAGCACGTCCAGGCGGTCGCCTTCGTCGGCTCGACGCCGGTAGCCAAATCCGTCTATATGCGCGCCACCGCGCTCGGCAAGCGGGCGCTGGCTCTCGGCGGAGCGAAGAACCACCTGCTCGTCGTGCCGGACGCCGACGCGGACCTCACGGTGCGCGGCGTCGTCGACTCGTTCACAGGCTGCGCGGGCCAGCGCTGCATGGCGGCGAGCCTGCTCGTCGCCGTCGGCGACGTCGACCCTCTTTTGGAAAAGATCACCGCCGCGGCGAAGGCGATGGCACCGGGCGCCGGACTCGGCGCCATCATCGACAAGGCGGCGCTGGACCGCATCGAAGGTATCATCGACCGCGCCGCCAAGGCCGGAGCGAAGATCAAAGTCGACGGCAGGGGCAAAAAGCCCGCAGACGCCGCGTACGACAAAGGCACCTGGCTGGGCCCGACCGTCATCGACGGCGCGACGCCCGACATGGAATGCGCCAAGACCGAAATCTTCGGCCCCGTCCTGACCATCGTCCGGGTGAAAACATTGTCGGAAGCGATGGCGCTCGAAAATCACAACCACTACGGCAACGCGACGTCGGTGTTCACGACGAGCGGCGCCGTGGCGCGTTACGTCTCGCAAAACGCGACCAACGGCATGGTGGGCGTCAACATCGGCGTCCCGGTACCGAGAGAGCCGTTCTCTTTCGGCGGCACCAAGGACTCGAAGTTCGGCCAGGGTGACATCACCGGAGTGAGCTCCTTGGATTTTTGGACTAACTTGAAAAAAGTCACGACGAAATGGGCCGCTGAAGCGGACCACAACTGGATGAGCTAGGTCATGACCGAAGAGAAAAAGAAAAAGAAGCTGACTCACATCAAGCTGACGTCCCACCCGAGTTCGCAGGGGCCGAAGGGTCCCGCGATCGTTTGGGGCGCCAAGACCCCCGAGGAACGCGGTCCCATCATCGGCACCGTGACCAACCGGGACCACCACAACGTCATCGGCGCCCACTCCGGCTCCTACGCCGTCTACCGCGCGCTGGCGATCGCCGCCGGCTCGCTCGATCCCGTGCACATTCCCGATCTCACCAACACCTCGCCGGCGGCGCCGCTGATTCCCATGCCGCAGTGGTGCGACCCCAAGAAGATCGTCTCCATCGATCCCTGGGGTCACATGGTCTTCGACACGTTCCGGCAACAGCTCACCGACGGGATGGACATCCGGCCGACCATCGCCGTGACCAAAGCCCACGTGCACATGCCCGAGATCGACGATGCCATCAAAGCGGGGCGGCTCAAAGCCGACGGCAAGCTCCTCAAGGAAAACGGCGAGGTCGCCGTCACCAAGGCCGCGCTCGACCCCGTCTGGTACCTACCGGGCATCGCCGAACGCTTTGGGGTCGAGGAAGGGGACCTGAGACGGAACCTCTTCGAGCACACGAGCGGCATGTTCCCGGAGCTCATCACGCGTCCTGACCTTTCGGTCTTCCTGCCCCCGATTGGCGGCATGACGGCCTACTTCTTCGGCGACGTCACGACGATCTCCGACAACAGCAAGCCGCTCGCCTGCCGGGTCCACGACGAATGCAACGGCTCCGACGTCTTCGGCTCGGACATCTGCACGTGCCGCCCCTATCTGGCGCACGGCATCGAAGTCTGCATCGAAGCGGCCCAGAAGGGCGGCGCCGGCGTCATCGTCTACAACCGCAAAGAGGGCCGCGCTCTCGGAGAAGTGACGAAGTTTCTGGTCTACAACGCGAGAAAGCGCCAGGAAGGCGGCGACCGCGCGCAAACGTATTTCCACCGCACGGAATGCGTCGCCGGCGTCCAAGACATGCGCTTCCAGGAGCTGATGCCCGACATTCTGCATTGGCTCGGCATCACCAAGATCGACCGCTTCGTCTCGATGTCGAACATGAAGTACGACGCGATCGCGAAGGCCGGCATCGAAATCAAGGAGCGGGTGCAGATCCCCGAAGGACTGATCCCGGCCGACGCCAGCGTCGAAATGGACGCCAAGAAGGCCGCGGGCTATTTTACAGCCGAGAAAGTTCCCGATCAGAAAGAACTGAAACGCCAGAAAGGCCGAGGACTGGACGAGTGACATGGACTCAAAGGAAGCCGTCTCGTATCTGAAATCCCCCAAAGCGATCCGCGACCAGTGCGGCAGACTCTTTGCACTGGCCGAAGCGGGTAGGCTCAACCATTTCCGGTTCCATCCGGAGAAGCTCGAGCCGGCCGCGGATTACGTGCTGACGGTGATCAAGGAAGAGTACCCGAAGCTCGACATCCCCTATCACAGCCGTTGGCGCCACTTCGACGCCGGCCGGATCGCGAAGCTCAACGACGCGATGAAAGCGCTGGACCTCGGGGAGCAGGCCCGCATCCGCTTCGAGCTGGCGATCACGAGCGTCCTGCTCGACGCCGGCGCGGGCATGAAATGGCAGTACAAGGACGAGGCCGACGGCAAGGTGTACAGCAAGTCGGAAGGCCTCGCCGTGGCGAGCTTCGACATGTTCCTCGACGGCGGCTTCTCGGGCGATCCCGACCGCGCGCTGATGGCCGACCCCATGGGGCTGAAGGCGATCGGCAAGAACCAGCTCTCCGCGTACTTTCAGGTGAGCGCGCAGAATCCGCTCCAGGG
>JAYVBB010000855.1:0-5170 GCA_043750715.1 Pseudomonadota bacterium
CGGGAGGCGGCTATCATGGCGCAAATTCACGAGATTCAGCTCACTCCGATCATCACCCGGGCGCTCGAGGAGGACTGGGGCTTCGGCGATTGGACGACCGATCTCTGCGTCCCCGAAGGCACGCTCGCGACGGCGCGGATCATCGCGAAAGAACCGACCGTCGTCGCCGGCGTCGAAGTCGCGCGCGCCGTGTTCCTCCGCGTCGACCCGACTTTGCAAGTCGAAATGAAAGTCGCCAACGGCGCCAACGTGCAGAAGGGCGACACGCTCCTCGAGATCCGCGGCAACGCCAAATCGATCCTCAAAGCCGAGCGCGTCTCGCTCAACTTCTTCGCGCGCATGTGCGGCATCGCGTTTTTGACGCGCGAGTTCGTCAAGCGCCTCGAAGGCACCAAGACCCAGCTTCTCGACACGCGGAAGACGACGCCCGGCCTGCGCCTCCTCGAAAAATCGGCGACCGTCGTCGGCGGCGCCCGCAACCACCGGCTCTGCCTGACCGACGGCGTCATCGTGAAGGAAAACCACATCCGCGCCGCGGGCGGCATCACCCGCGCCGTCGAGCGCCTCACCGAAAGCCTGCCGCCGACGCTGAAAATCGAAGTCGAAACGACGACCCTCGAGGAAGTCCAGGAAGCCCTCGACGCCGGCGCCGACTTGATCATGCTCGACAACATGAAGATCCCCGAGATGGCGCTCGCCGTGCGCACCGTGCGCGGTCGCGTCCGTCTGGAAGCCTCCGGAAACGTCAAGCTCGACAACTGCCGCGAGATCGCCGAGACGGGCGTCGACTTCATCTCGACCAGCGCCATCATCCATTCGGCGCGCTGGTCCGACCTGAGCCTCTTGTTCGACCTGCAATGAGCGAGATCTTGCACCTCGCGAGCGTCGCTTCGACGTCGACCGAGGCGGCGGAACTCCTGGCGCGCGGGAAAAAGCCGCCGTTCGCCGTGCTCGCCGATACCCAGACCAGAGGCAAAGGCCGGCGCGGCACCACTTGGCAGAGCCCGAAGGGGAACCTTTTTCTGACGGTCGTCTTGCCGCCGCCCGCGGAGCCCGTGGCCCAGCATGGACTCCTGCCGCTACGCGCCGGCACGCTGGTCGGCCGCTTTCTCCAGGAGCGGATGCACCTCCGCGTAACGTTGAAATGGCCGAACGATTTGCTCGTCGAAGGCAAGAAGCTCGGCGGTCTCTTGCTCGAAGGCTCGCACGCCGGGAACGCAGCGGGCGCCGTGCTCGTCGGCATCGGCTTGAATGTCGAGGAGGCGCCCGTCCTCAAAGATGCGCCCTACGAAGCCGTTGCGTTAAAGACTCTGCTGGGTAAGGCGCCGGACGCCACCAAGCTCGGCAAGGACCTCGCCGCCTATTTGTTCGCCGGGTGGAACGGCCTCGCATTGAAAGACGTCGCCGCAGCGTTTGCGACGTTCGCGGTGGTGCCCGGTCACGTCTGGAAAGACGGCGCCGCGTTGCGCCGCTACGCCGGCGTCGCGCCATCGGGCCAGCTTCGCCTCGAGCCGCTGGACGGCGGCGCGGCGCTCGAACTGACGAGCGCCGATCACGGCTGGCACTGGGTACACCAAAATGCCGCGCCGCTCGTCGTCGGCGATGCAGGCAATACCTCGCTGAAGCTCGCGCTGTTCGCTTCGGCTACCGCCGCGGAACCGGTTTGGCGCCGCCAGATTGCCTGGACGGCGCTCGCCAAAGAAGCGCCGCAAGCGCTCGCGGAACTCAAAGCGAAGCTCCCGGCGAAATCCTGGCCGCTCTTCGTGGGCTACGTTCACCCGCAAGGCGCCGCCGAGCTGACGAAGCTGGCGGAGCAGCAGGGCCTCCCGGTCGAAGTTCTGCCCAAACGCCCGGTGCGGTATCACGGCGCGGGTTACGAGTTGAAAGAGCTCGGCATCGACCGCCTGGCAGCCATCGAAGGCTGGGCCCGCCTCGGCCGCGGCAGGGCCATCGTGGTTTCGGCAGGGACGGCGACGACCATCGACGTGGTGGGCGAGGGAGGCGAGCACCTTGGCGGCTACATCATTCCCGGCCTTAAAACGGCGCTGAAGGCTTTGCATGAGGCCACGAGCCTGTTGCCAGCCCTCGATCCCGCCGCCGAAGCGATGCCCCCCGAAGCGTCCCTTGGGCACGACACCCGCAGCGCGATGCTCGGCGGGGCCCTGCGGATGACGGCGGCCGCCATTGCGGAAACCGCCCGCGAAAGTGCCGCGCCCGTGATTCTTTCGGGTGGCTACGCGGAGGCGTTGTCCCGGTGGCTACCCGACGCGGAAGTCCATCCGGATCTCGTCGTCTCGGGCCTGCGCGTGCTCGCGCTTTAGTCGCAGACCGCGGCTGACATGCCGGCGATCGCTACGCCCGCCTGGATCGCCTGGCAGAGAACCTGATGCGCCGCGGGAGCGGTGATGTCGACGTACTTCGTGCGCTTGCGCCCGGCCTCGACTTTGCCGCCGCCGGAATCGACGCCCGCGACCGCGTCTTTGACGAACAGCGGTCCGCCGGAATCGCCGCGGGCGCCGACCGCGTTTTCGCCAGCTTCGGTGTGCGTGTTGGGCGACGAAACGCCCTCGACGATCAGGAAGCCGTCGCGCGCTTCGGCAACCGTGTTGACGCCGCGCCGCTTCACTCCCGACGTCGCCTGGTCAGTGGCGTCGAGGCGGCCGTAGCCGAACACCTCGATGCGCTCACCCGCGGCCGGACGCGTCGCTGCGACCGGGGCGACGCCCGGAGCGACGTCGTCGGTGAACGCGATCACTGCCACGTCTTCCGGAGTCAGCGCCGCGAGGTCGCCGAGACGCCCGCCGTGCCACGCATGGATGGGGGCCAAGCCTTCCCAGGAGAGATCGGCGGCGTGCTTGTCGGTGAAGCAATGCGCCGCCGTCAGCACGACCCGCGGGCCGACGAAGGTGCCGGTGCAGAGTGCGCCCGTGCGCGTGTTGACGAGTTTCACGACTTCCGGACGCTCGTTCGTTTCGACGCCGTTCGTCACGAGAACGACCGAGTCGTCTCCTCCTCGCGGCCGGCAGCCGGCCGCGAGGAGGCAGAAGAGCATCAAAGCCAGTTCACTTTTTCTTGTCGACACAGATGCCCGACGCGTCCGGAGGCGACTGCGCCGGCTTCTTGCAGACTTGGCCGTTGGGGCAGACGAGTCCGGCGATGGTGCCACACTTGGCGGGACCGGCGTCGGGTTTGCCCTTTGGTGGGGCGCCGCCGCCCGTGGGTGCGGCCTTTTCGATGCAACGACCCATGCCGTCCGGATGCGGAACGTCGACTTTACAGAAGAGGGAGGGCGGGCACTGCAGGCCGGCGAAGCCGCCGCACTTCTGGACTTCCGCGGGGGGAGTCGGGGCGCCGCCTCCGGCTTTGCCGCCGCCCGCGGGAGGGGGCACCGCGACGCAAAGACCCATCTTGTCCAGCTGCGCGCCTTTGCAAGCCATGCCGCTCGGGCATTTCAGCCCGGCAAAGCCGCCGCACTTGGCGACTTCCGATTCCGGGGTGTCGAGTTGCTTGATCACGGGACCGACCGGCCACACCATCAGCTCGTCTTCGCGGAGCACCGCGAAGGCGTTGAGCGGCGCGCCATTTTCGTCGGTGATGACGACGGCCCGGTCGAAAGGGACTTCGACTCCGTGCGAGTCGAGGAAGGTCTTGGGTCCGCCGAACACGCCGCGGAACTTCTCGAGCTCGGCGGGAGTCGCCATGTGCACCGAGAAGAAGGGCTGCGACTCCGTGGAATCGTCGGCGCTGACGGACATCGTGCCGTTGCCGTCGTCTTCGAAGCGAAGAGACACGGCGATCTTGATCGCGCCGCCGTCGAAGCCGCCCTTCCAGAACGTGTCGTTGAGCGAAGACAGGTCGAAGCCCTGGTCTCCGTCGGTCGGCGTGCCGTTTTCGTCGGCCCGGAGTCCGGACTGCGTGTCAGGGGTCTTGCAGCCGAAAGCCAACGCGCCGGTCAGCAATGCCAAAGTCCACTTCATCGGGAGCTCCTTCGTGCCAGTCGTCTAGGGGATTGAGCCCCCAATATAGCTCAGGGCTTGGCGGCTTCGCCACCCTTTCTCAGTAACTTTCCGGTCTTGTCGAGCACCAGGACTTCGCCCCAGCCCAGCTGCACGATCCCGGCCTCGATCTGGGACAGATCGCCGACGACGAGGATGATCGAGTGGTCGAACGGCAGGTGCTCGGCGGCCGTCTTCATCACGGATTCGGGCGTCTCTTTCAGGAGGTCCGGGACGTAGGTCGAAAGGAAGTCGAGCGGGACGCCGTAGGTAATCAGCGGCGCCGCCTGACGCACGACTTGCTGCAGGGTTTCGAAATTCTGCAGGTAGCTCCGGCTGAGATTTTTTTTGAGGCCGGCCAATTCCTCTTCGCTGACTTTCAGAGGATCGCCGAGGCCTTCGATCTCTTTCTTGAACTCGACGAGCGACGCCACCGTCGACGGCGTCTGCACTCCGGCCGAGGCGGTCCAGTAGCCGAAATATTGATTCTGCGTGAAGCCGGAGTAAGCGCCGTAGGCGTAACCTTTGTCTTCGCGGAGGTTCAAATTGAGACGGCTCGAATAGGTTCCCCCGAGGACGCCGTTCATGACCTGGATCGGCACGTAGCCGTCCGCGAGGCGGGACGGCGCCAGCGAGCCGACGCGAATCTGCGACTGCGGCGCGCCCTGGGCGTCGATCAGCAAGATGTAGGGTTTGGCGGGCAGCCCCTGCGCTTTGACGTCGACCTTCGGCAGCTCTTTCGGTTGCCAACCGCCGAAGTATTGCTTCGCCAGCGCCTCGCCTTTCTCGATGGTGACGTCGCCGACGAGCAGCAAAGCGGCGTTGTTGGCCGTCCAATACGTGGCATGCGTCTTTGCCAGGTCTTCGGGTGTCAGCGTCCCGATCGACTGCTCGGTGCCGCGGTCGGGGACGCCTCCGGGATGCCCGCCGGCGAAGAGCACGCGCGGGAACAGCTCGTTAGCGAGCAGCGCCGGATTGCTGCCTTCTTGGAGGATCTGGTCGAGGCGGAGCTTTTTCGCCAGCTCGACCTCGGACTTGGGAAAAATAGGGTTCATGACGACGTCGGCGAGGACGTCCAACGCCGGCTCGAGCGACTTTCTGAGCGACGACAGCGCGACGGCCGAGCCGTACTTGCTGCCTTCGGTCGTCATTTCGGCGCCGAGCGACGCCAGCTC
>JAYVBB010000856.1:0-2484 GCA_043750715.1 Pseudomonadota bacterium
AGCGTCATCGGGAAAGAATCGACTTTCAGCTTGTCGGCGGCTTCGAATCCAGCGTCGCTGTAGAGATGCTTCAGGAACAGCTCCGGGTTCTTCAGGTTCGCCTGGAACCAATCGGACGCCTTCGCCGGATCCTTGTCTAGGGCGACGAACGCGACCTGGAAGTTCTTGTCGGTGAGATAAGGCTTCAGCTGCTCTTCCATTTCGATCAGTTCGACCTTGCAGGCGGCGCACCAGGTAGCCCAGAAGTTGATCAAGGTGACTTTGCCGCTCATCGCGGAGTTGGAGAGCGCCTCTGCGCCGCTTTCGTTTTTGATCGAAACCTCGGGCATGACCTCGCCGACTTCGACAGCTTGTGCCGCCCCGGACCAAGCCAGGAAAGCGCCTATGATCGTCTGCTTGAACTTCATGTTTTCCCCCCAGAAAACGTTAGGTCTCTATTTCAGATACTCTTTCACGAACCCGAAGACGTGATCCTCGCCCCCGGCGGAGTCGCCGGTCAGGTATTTCGCGAGCAGCAGGCCTTCCTGGTTGTAGACGAAGACGCGTCCCCCGCCCGGCAGGTCCGGCGAGGCGGCCATCATGTAGCCGTCGTAGAAGCGGTGCAGATAGTCCGCTTCGGGCTTCGGGTCGATGATCAGAGGCAGGAGATTGCCGCGGTCCTTCAGACTCGCGACCGGCGTCGCGCCGTCGTCGGGATCCATGCCGCCGTTCAGGACGAGGTCGTAGAAGCCGGGCAACGTCATGCCGGACGGCAACGCCCGGTTTTCGAGGACGATGAGCTGGCATTGGTTCGCGTTCTGCTTACACCAGTCGAGGAAGTCGTTCTGTTCGGACCATTTCGCGAGCTCGACTTCACAGGGACCGCACGGGAACGACGTCGACAGGCGGTCAGCGGCGACGACGGTGAGCTTCGTCTTGCGGCGGAGATCCGCAAAGCCGAACTCGCCTTTAACATTGTCGTAGATCTTGAAATCCGGTCCGCGCGCGAGCGCGCCGTCGCCGGCCGAAGTCATCACGTCTTTGAGCTCGCCGGCCGCCAGAGCGCCTTCCTTGGCGAAGACGATCTCGCCCTTGGTGTTGAAGCCGAGAACCAGCGGTCCTTCGACGGGCGGCAGGGTCAGCTGGAGCGTTTGCGGATTCTCCAGCGGCGTGTAAGTCCAGTCGAAGAACGATTTGAACACCTGGTAGAACTCGGCGCCGCCCTGGAAGGCGATCCCGGTCGCGCACTCCGTCTGCAGCGTGGCACCGGTTTGGAGGGAAGCGACCGCGCAGCTGCGGCCTGCCGTCCGTTCCGCGTCGCACGCAGCCGCCGTCGCATTGAGCTCCGCGATATTGGCTTGGCAGGTGCCGCCGCAGTTGCCGGACACCACCTGCACGAAGCGGACGTCGCCGGCTCCGAGCGCCGAGTCGAGAGTGACGCCGCCGTTGGCACAGCTGGTCGCTTTGACGCTCTTCAGGCGTCCCGGACCGACGCTCGCCAAGGCGATCTCCGGAATCTCCGGACCGTCGTCCCCGCCGCCTTCACCGCCGCCGTCGACGCCGTCCGATCCGCCATCTTCCCCTTCGCCTTCCCCACCGTCGGTCGGCGGCAGGTCGTCACGGATACCCAGCGTCTTCTCGACCTTGGCCAGGATGTCGGTGAGCGAGATGGTGTCGTGGGGCAGCACGCGCCAGGCGATGCCGTCGCGGCCGATCATCACGGAGAGCGGCACGCTGAACTTGTTCCCTGGCGGCATGAAGTAGTCGAGCATGACCTTGCCGGCCGGATCCGACCATTTGATGAAAGGATAGCCTGTCAGGTAGCTCGCCAACTTCTGGTAGGGCTCCATGTCGGTATTGATCCCGACGATCTCGAAATGCTTCCCTTGCTCGGTGAGATACAGAGGGTGGAAGCCGATGACGTCCTTGGTGAGATGCTGCGCCTTGCGGTTGCAGGCCGCGCAGCCCTTGGACCCGAACGTCAGGAGCAGAAAGTTCCGGTTCTCGCGCTCCATGTATTCGCGCAGGTTGACCACGTCGCCGGTGGCGGCAACCCTAAAATTGATCAGCGACGTGTCGAGAGCTTCCTCGAGTTGCATGCCGCCGGGCGTATTGTCGGTGAGGTCGCGTGGCAATTTCGAGGCGCAGCTCGACGCCAAGGCTACGGCGACCGGCAGGGCAAGAAAGCTCAAAGGTAAGCGTTTCATCGAATCAACCTCCGCATGTCGGGCAGGAGCTTCCGCCGGTGCCTGCGGCGCCCGCCGCGAGTTTTTCGAACCCTGTTGCCGCGGACGACATCATGGAAGGCGACAGACTCGCCACGCCGGCGTCGTCCATCAGCGGGCTCAGCAGGAATTCTTTTTCGTAAGGTTTGATGGTTTCGCAGCCCACCAGGGCCATCGTCACCATCAGCAGACAAATGCGCATGGTTCCCCCCCATGAAGCACGGCGTCTAGCCGATTGGAATATTTATCGGATCTTTATCTGTCTTCTAAAGCACCAGCC
>JAYVBB010000857.1:0-2397 GCA_043750715.1 Pseudomonadota bacterium
AGGCGGTCACCTTTGTTCGAGCCGAAGATCACGCCGTTGTAATAGGCGAGGTGCCACGGGCCGAAGTGGTTGGTGTACGTGTAGGTCGAAACCACGCGGCGGGCCGCGTAGTCGACGATCGTGATCTTGTCGAACGAAGGATCCGAGATCGCGACTTTGGTGCCTTCCAGCGCCAGGATGAAGTTGGCGCGCTCGACCGGCAGGGCGATTTCGTAACTGGTGGCGTCGGCAAGGTCGCGCACCATCAACACGTCGCGTTGCGAATCGGGGATGAGCAGCTTCCCTTCCTGAGCCAGCAGGTTGGTCGTGAGGTTGTACTCTTCGAAGGTCGCTACGATGCGCGCCTTGTCGAGAGCGAGCGTCGCGGCGGGGGCCGTGCCGGCGAAGGTCAGCGCGAGAAATGCGAAAGACAAGCTAAGACGCATGGCGGTATCCTTGGGACGTAGATTATGAGTGGCAGACGGACGGAGCTTACTTAAAATCCCCATGGCCTATCAAGACTCGTATCTCATAAAACCCGCCGGGTTTTAGTGGCACGTCCCTTGCTTCCTATTCTCTGAACCAAAGCTCGGAGGGAAGCAGCCATGAGATCGCACCGGCCCGCCCCAAAGACCGAAGTCCTCACTCTCGCCGAGTGGGAGTTCCTCGAGCACCTCAAAGCCATGAAGGAAGCCCGGCACCACCCCTATCACGAGGGAGAAAGCATCCGGGCCGCCCAAAGGCAAAGAAAATAGGGACGAATCAGCGGAACTGGCTCTTGTCGAAGCCGTAACGGTTCATCATGCGGTAGATGTCCGCGCGGTAGCGGCCGGAGATGCGCGCGGCTTCCGAGATGTTACCGCTGGAGAGCTTCAGCAGGTTTTCGAGATAGGCCTTTTCGAAGCATTGCTTCGCGTCCGTGAGAGGCAGCGCGAAGACCGCGCTGTTCAGGCCCTCTTCCGTCGCGTGGGGCATCGAGCGCAAGTTCAGGTGTTGGAACATGTCTTCGGCGTTGAGCTCGTCGTTGGCCGAAAGCACTACGGCGCGTTCGATCGCGTTTTGGAGTTCACGGACGTTCCCCGGCCAGTCGTAGGCGATCATGCGGGCCATGAGCGGGTTGCTCGGGGCGCGAACGGCCTTTTCGAACCGCTGGTTGAACTGCTGGAGGAAGAACCCGGTCAGGATGGGAATGTCTTCATGGCGGTGGCGCAACGGCGGAATGCGGATCACGACCACCGACAAGCGGTAATAGAGGTCTTCGCGGAAACGCTTCGACTTCGCTTCGTCCAGGATGTCGCGGTGGGTCGCCGCGATGACGCGGGTGTTGATCGACAAGGGCTGCGTGGAGCCGACCGGAGTGATCTGGCGTTCCTGGAGGACGCGCAGCAGTTTGCTTTGCAGCGCGATCGGCATGTCACCGATTTCGTCGAGAAGAAGCGTGCCCTGCGAGCAAACTTCGAAGATGCCTTTGCGGTCGGTCTTGGCGTCCGTGAAGGCGCCGCGCTTGTGGCCGAAGAGCTCCGATTCCAAGAGCTGCTCCGGAATGGCGCCGCAGTTGATCGCGTTGAAGCGCTCGGAGGCGCGGGCGGAGGTCTGGTGGATCGCCCGGGCGACGACTTCTTTGCCGGTTCCCGATTCGCCGAGGATGAGAACGGTGGAGTCCACGTTGCGGATCTTGTCGACCATGGCGATCGTTTCTTTGATCGCCTCGCTCTCTCCGACCAGGCCGATTTTTTCCAGGGCGCCCGCACTCAAAATGTCGTGCTTCAGCTGCTGCGACTTCAGGTGAGTCGTGATCTCTTCGATGATACGGGCGGGCTCGGTGCCTTTGGTCAGGAAGCCTGTCGCGCCTTTGCGCATGCAGTCGACGGCGCGCTCGATGGAGCCGTGGGCCGTCAGGATGAACACTTTCGTCGAAGGCGTGACCTTCAAGACGAAGGGTAGGCCGTTCAAGCCGTCTTCCTGGCCCAGCTGAAGGTCGAGCAGCACGGCGTCGTAGTAGAACTGCGCCATGAAATCTTTCATGCGCTTCAGGTCGTGCCCGACGTCGACAATGAATCCGGCATTGGTCAGGATGTTGTCGTAGAGCCGCGTGATGTTCTCGTCGTCATCGACGAGAAGGATGCGACCCATGTAGCGGTTTTGCGCCATTGTGTGTTTGCCCCGACAGCTATGTTTATCTATTCGCGCAAAATAGCCCGAAGGCGTCGCGAAAGGGAAGGCCCGGCAGGCGCTTTTCATCCGAAAAGATCGAAAAGAATCGGCCGAATGGAGCTTTTTAGCTACAGTCGGTCGAAGGTTCAAGGACTTATCTGAAAAAGCCCCTCATCAGAAATCTTCCAATCGATAAGCGAAGCGGCTGCCGTCTTCGAAGGTGAAGGTGCCGCCTTTCAGGTCCAAATCGTGTAAGGTATTGCA
>JAYVBB010000858.1:0-3131 GCA_043750715.1 Pseudomonadota bacterium
CGTTGAAGCACTTCATGCGCCGCTTCGACCTCGCGAACGGCAAGCACATCGACTACGCGCTGTCGCCCAACTTCCCAGAGAAGTACAAAGCCGTGGCCCGCAAAGTCGTCGGCGCCTGGAACGTCGCCTTCAAGGCCGCCACCGGCCGCGACGACGTCATTCTCCTCGACGAAAGCGGCACGAAAGACGTCGCCGACCCGCGTCAGAGCATGATGGTGCTGGTCGACCAGCGTCACACGTCCGAGCCGCTCGGCTATGGCCCGTCCTTCTTCGATCCGTCCACGGGCGAGAACATCTCGGGCAAAGCCTACATCTACAAAGAATCCATCCAGCTCGTGCTCAACATGGCAGGCGATTACTATGACCTGGCCACCGGCGCCAGAACCGTCGACGACTTCTCGACGGCCACGACGATGCGCGGGGCCGAAGCGGCCACCGCTAACAGCGGTCGCCTGATCTCGCGAACCCCGCTCGCCCGTGCTTTGCCGAAGACCAAAGCGGAAGCTCAACGCTTCACCAGTGCAGCGCCGCTGTCCTTCAAGCTGACGGACACGGTCGGCAAGCTCAAGAGCCAGGCAAGCCTTGCTCCGGCCGCGCTACGCAGCGAAGCCACGGCCGCGTTCGACGACATGAACGACGAACTCAAGGTGAAGATGGCTTCGGCCAACCGCGTCACCGCCCAGGACCGCTTCCAGGGCTGCGCGATCAAGCCGGAAGCCCACATCGTCTCCGCCATCAAGTTCATCCAGGCGCACCCTGGCATGAGCAAGGCGGAAGTTCTGGCAGCTTTGGAAGAGAGTATGCTGTTCTCTCTCCTCCTCCACGAAGTTGGTCACACGCTCGGCCTGCGCCACAATTTCCACGGTTCCTTCGACGAGGACTCCTTCCCGACCAAGTACTTCGAGGCGAAAGCCACCGCGGGCTGGACGGAGCAGTACCGGACGTCGTCGACGATGGATTACCTCGACGATTTCGAGGCGACCGACCTCGCCGCGGGTCCTTACGACGTTGCCGCGATCAAGTTCGGCTACGGCGACAAGCTCGAAAAAGTGACTGGCCGTGACGAGTTCGGCGCTTTGACGACGGAAGACATGCCGAAGGCCGAGTTCGACGCCGCCGTCGAGGCCCTGAAGACCGCGAATCCCACCGCATCGATGAACGCGGTCAACGCCACCGCAATGCAGCAGCTCGACGTCCGCCCATTCAAGTTCTGCTCCGACGAGCACACCGAGGACGATCCGACGTGTAACCGCTTCGACCGGGGCATCACCGTCGAAGCGCTGACGAAATCGCTGATCGAAGAGTACGACGTGCGTTACCAGCTCTACGGGTTCCGCCGCGGCCGCCGCGACTTCACGGGCTCGTCCGCCTCGGTGATCGGCCGCTACATCATGCCGGTTAGACGCCTTCTCGACGAGTACGTCTACAACATTATCAATGACAGTTTCCCGACCCAGGACAACCTGGACGGCTCAGCGAATCCCGGCAGCCGGTCGGACTACGTGGGCGCGATCAACGCCGGCATCGACTTCTTCAACAAGATCCTCGAGACCGCCGAACCGGGCGTCTACCACGTCGACGCCGCCACCGGCGAACTGGTCACCGGCAAATCCGAAGAAGCGGGCGCGAAGAACGTCCAGGTCGACCTCCACACCGGCAAGTACCTCGAAGCCCGCGTCGACGTGATCGGCGGCCGCGACGAGATCGTGCTGAACCGGGGCATCGAGCTCGACAAAATCGGCGTCCTCTATGCCATGGGGCTCAGAGGCTACCCGGCGCTGAAGTACGAGCGCGCGCAGCTGGCGGTCAACTACTTCGATCTGCTCAAAGAGTTCACCGTCGGCCGTTTCTCGAGCGTGATCCGCGAAGATTTAAAGAAGGACCTCGTCTCGACCCTCGGGGAAGACGGCGTCTATCACCCGGTCTCCGACCCCGCCTTCGCGTTCGACGAGGCGAACCCCACGCACCTGAAAGCCAAGATCCCGGCGTCGAGCAACCTCGCGGTGCGCGAGTACGCCATGATCTTCGCCACGAACTTCGACAACTCCGGCAACCGGACGTTCGGCGACTACGTCGATTACCGCCTAAGAGGCATCGACGCGGTGTTCCCGGCTGCTGCCGCTACGGCGGAATTCACCTCGACCTCGGGGCTGAAGACTTATGTCGTTGCGAACACGGCCGACGACCTGTCGATCAGCTTCAAGATCGCGAGCAAGGCACAGGCTGCGGCCGCCAAAGTGCAGGCAGCTAAGGACTCTCTGGCGACGATGCCCTCGAGCGACCAGCTCAAGGCGGACGCTATCGCGAAGTTCGGCGAAGCCTGGGCGATCGGCAACGGCGAGCCGATGGGCGACGACATCGTCGACATCCTCAACGGCAACTTCGAGCCCAACCTGCCGGTCGTCCGCCTGATGACGGAGAGCTTCGTCGCTTCGGCGGAAGACCCGGACCTCTTGGCGAAGGTCACCGTCATCCGGGACGAGCTGTACGCGATCCTGGACCAGTTCGAGGCGTTGGCCACGAGCAAGACGGCGTTCGAGTCCGCGATCGAAGACGGAAAAAGAGAGCTGACCGGCTTCGAAACCGACCTGATCCACCTGAAGGACATGTACGCCGTCTTCAGGTGACCGGCGCGGCGCGACCCGCATGATGTGCTAAATTGGGGGGATGAACACCATCTGGTTCATCCCCCTCGGTTTTTTGCTCGGCGGACTCGGCACGTTGATCGGGGCGGGCGGCGGCTTTATGATGATGCCGATCCTCCTGCTGCTGTATCCGAACGATTCGCCGGAACTTTTGACGTCGATCTCGCTGGCCGCGGTCTTCATGAACTCGTTCTCGGGAAGTGTGGCGTACGTGCGCATGGGGAGGGTGAACTTTCGCGCCGCCTGGATGTTTGCGGCGGCGGGCATTCCGGGGACGATCGTGGGCGCCGTCGTCACCTCGCATTTGGAGCGGGGGTTGTTTGATGGGATCATGGGCGGCAGCCTGGTCGTCCTTGCCGGATACTTATTCTACAAGACTTTTCAGGAGGCGACTCCGACTGAGGGCGCCGGCGCCGGCCGAGATTTCAACGTGGGCCTCGGCATCGCGATCAGCGTCGTGGTGGGATTCCTGTCGAGTCTGCTTGG
>JAYVBB010000859.1:0-3661 GCA_043750715.1 Pseudomonadota bacterium
TCGGCATTTGGCAAGGACGCTCAGGGCAACGACGTTCCGGGCAAGATCATCAGCTCCGTGAAAGTCACCGGCGTCGATCTGATGGATCAGGGCGGCTCCTTCTACACGAACGTCGGCAAGATCCGGATCAACGAGGTCTCCTCGGTCGGCAACGCGGGTTCGTTTGGCAACGCGACCAAGCCGAAAACGGAAAATGACCAAGCGGCCGCCGCGGGCCAGGCCGTGAAGGACGGCGCCCAAGGTCTCCAGGAAGGCGCGGAGCAGGCCGGCCAGCAAAGCGCCGAGCAGATGCCACAGCCTCCGGCCGACGTCGTGGAGCAAATGAAAGCGGCCGCGCAGCAGCCGGCGCAGGCCGCCGAGCAGCCGAAGCAGACCGGTGCCGAAGCCGTGACCAAGCAACCCACGCAAGCGGCTCCCGAAGAGCCGGAGCATCCCTTGGCGATGATGGAATTTCCCGCGCCGGGAATGGGCCTTCCGGGGATGACGCGCTAAGATATTGCAATGCCCTTCCTGACTCCCAAGCCGTGGCTATTGCTGCTTGGCCTCTTTGCCTTCGTTGCCTGTCGCACGACGACGTCCAACGAGACCAAGGAAGCGCCGAAGGCGGGCATTCGCATTCCCGAAGCGCCGCCGCCGGAAGAGCCCGCCGAGTGTCCGATCGGGTCGGTGGTCTGCTCGCAGGAATACACTCCCGTGCTGTGCTCGGCGTCGGCGTATTCCGGCAAAGCGGTCGACGGCGACGCCAAGATCGTCGCGTGGGGAACGAACGCCTGTACGGGACGCATCGCGTTGCAAAGAGAAGCCTGTCGCCTGGAGCTGCGGCCTTCGAAGCTCGGGCAGATCCAGTGCGTGCCCGACGCCAGCGAAGGCAACTGCCCGCCGGAGAGCGTTCCCTGTCCCGACAGCGAGGCACCCTCCGTGTGCACCGCCAACGGCTACGCGGACCAGGATCTCGCCGCCGGAAGGGCGATCAAAGCGTGGGGAAGCAACGCGTGCGTCGCCACCGCGAACCTCGCGCAAGTTGCCTGCCGGCAAAACCTAAATCCGAAACCGCTCAAGAAAATCGTCTGCATGGACGATCCCAGCGCGGGAGAGTGTCCACCTTTGGACACACCTTGTAATGAGAAGCCGCGCCGAGTAACGTGCAAAGCGCGGAAATACGACGGTAAGAGCATGACGGAACCCATGGAAGCGAAAGCGGAATCGGCATGCGAGGCAAAGCAGGATCTGGCACGTCAAGCCTGTAAGCGGTCTCTTAGACCTAGTGCGATAGACGAGATCGTTTGCGTATTCGAAAAATAGGAGGATGCCGTGGTTAAGGTTGAGCGCGGAATGATGATCAGGAAGGTCCTACCCCTTGTGTTGCTTTCGGCCTTCGCGCTGACTGGCTGCGGGGATGACGACAAGAAGAAGGACGACGACGCGACGTCGGAGTACGTGGTCATGCCGTTCGTCCTCGGTGACACGGCGACGATCAACGGCGGCACGGCTGACACCTTTACGTTCAAGCTCGACACTTCGGGCGGCGCGGCGAGCAGCGGCGCGGCTTACATGTTGAACGCGAGCGAGGCACCGGCGGCGATCCACATGACGCCCGAGCAGTACGACCACCAGCTCCGTCTCCTCCTCAACCGTTATGACCCGGCCCTCGGCCTGGATCAGGGCGCCTGGTTCTGGAAGTCCGCGCGGAGGCTCGACGCTTACAAGCAGATGGTCGCCGGCAGAGGTCCCATGCAGCTCTTTGCCAACGGCTCGGACGTCGGTCCGGTCGAGACCTTCTTCCAAAAAGCGGTCACGAGGCCGGTACCTACCAGTAATAAAGCGATGCCGTTGACCGCGGCGACCTGCCCGACCGACGAGCTTCAAGTCTCCGGCCCGGCCGCCGACGTGACCGACGGCGATGCCGTCGCCATTCCGGCCGGCAAGACCGTAGACGGCGGCGACTACTGCCTCGTCTTCATCGACGATCCCGTGACTGCCGGCACCGCCGCCCAGGTCGAGGCGACCGTCAAGGCCGCGATCGCCCGCTACAAGACCGTCATCTACAAAGACACGTTTGCACCGATCGGCGACTACACCTTCAAGCCGATCATTGCCGTGATCGACTTCGGCGACGCCAGCAAATGGCCGGCCGACGTGCAAATCTCAGGCGCTTTCATCTCCTCGATCGCGACGATCCTGAAGCAGCCGATCCTCTACATGGCGTCCGACTTCAAGAAGCTCGAGAAGAACAAGGACACGCCGGAAGCCGACTACGACAAGGCGCTCAACACGCGCCTCTGGCACAGTACGATCGCCCACGAGCTTCAGCATGCATTCATGGACTATTACAAAGTGCGTAAGGCGGGGCTGAAAGGCGAAGTGCCGATCTACGACGAAGGCATTGCTCACTACATGCAGGACCTCTTCGGCTACGGAGCGGAAAACTTCGAAGGGTTCCAGAAGCTCTTCCTGGCCGCCTGGAGCGACAAGGACGGCGGCGCCCAGCCCTTCCTCCACGCCAGCGACGACACCGACTTCCTGCGCGGCGCGGCCCACACCTTCTTCTACTACCTCGTGAGCCAAAAGGGCGGCATCGAGTTCGCCAACGGCGCTCCCACGGGCGGCGGCGGCCTGGATTTCGTCGCCTCGCTGGTTAAATCCTCCAAGATCGGCGCGGCGAACCTCGCGGAAGTTTACGGCGGCACGTGGACCGACGCCGTCGCGGGCTTCTACGGCGCGCTGGTGCTCGACGGCGCCAAACTGAACGAAGGCATCACCGCCGAAGCCGTCCACAAGGTGCAGGAACCGGAAACGATGACCGACCTCCAAGGCAACGCCGACAAAAAATACGGAATGCACTTCAACGGCTTCAGCGGCGTGACCGACTCCCGCGCCTACGAATTGAAGCTCGAAACGACGCCGCAATTCGACGGCACGTTCTACGCTTCGAGCCCGATTCTTTACACGGGCGCGAGCGTCGACTCGGTCAAGGCGACGCTCTCGGATACCGCAGCGAAGAACCAGGGCATCGCCAAGGTCAAAATCAAGTAAGGAGGAACCGTGCACCCGTCGTTGAAAACTTGTATTGCCGTTGCGACCCTCTCGCTTGCTTGGCCAGCTCAGGCGGAAGACCTGACGGGGACCGTCGTCACCGTCGGATCCTCGCTCACCACGACCGTCATGGTGACGCCGGCCGGCGAGGCCAAAGGCCCGTCACTCTGCTACACCGATCTCGCGAAGCGCGTCCGGAAGCTTACCGCCATGACAGTCAAGGTCTCCGGCGACTGGAAGCTGAACGACAAGAGCGAGAAGAAGTGCTTCGAAGCCTCCGAATTCACCGTGCTGAAAACTTCCAGCGGCCGCGACGCAATCGTGGGGACCTTGGTCGAGACCAGCGGCGTCTACCAGGTGACTGGCGGCGACGGCAAGATCATGACTCTCGGCGAGGTGTCCGGCGGCTTGAAAAAGCTGAGCGGCCAGAAGGTCATCCTGGATCTCAAAGCCATGGAGAGCCCGAACGCCAAGGAGCCGACGTACAAAGTGGTCACTTACGCCGCCTTTCCCTGAGATTTTGTGTCGTAAAGGACACAGGAGTCGGGATACCATGCGACCTCAAGCCCGCGAAATCTCTGCAACCGGGGGTCCCGCACGGCTTTTGCAACGACCCGTAGTGACAAGC
>JAYVBB010000860.1:0-7036 GCA_043750715.1 Pseudomonadota bacterium
CGACGTATAAAGCAGCACGATCGTGCCGTTCTGCTTCTCCTCGGCGACGAGCCGCATGGCGAGGAAGATGCCCGCGACCATCGAGATGCCCGAGCCGAAGTAAAAGAAGTCGGCGAGGACGTCGGCCGAGAACTTCGGCTGGCCGCCGCCGACGGCGAAGGCGTTGAAGAGCAGGCCGTCGATCACCAGCGCCGCGGCGCAGATGACGTAGCCCATCCAGGTGGAGAAGAATCCGCGAAGCTCGCGCCCCGCTACGAGAACGGCTTTAGACATGGCTGCTCTCCTTCGGTTTGATCAGCTTCATGAAGAGTCCTTCGAGGCCGGCCTCGGAATGCGACAGGCCGAGCAGCCCCGCGCCCGAGTCGATCACGGTTTTTGCCACCCGCGCCCGGACGTCGCCCTCGACGTTGAGCGTCAGGCGTTGGCCTCCGCCGATGCCGGCCGGGGCCTGGTCGATGCCCGTGACGCCCTGGATGCCCGAGAGCTTTTGCTTCAGCCCCTCCGGCACCTGGTCGACGTCGCAGAAGAGCCGCATGCTCTTCGTCATCGCCGCTTGCAGGGACGCTTCCGTGCCTTCCGCGACCAGGCGGCCCCGGTCGACGATCAGCATGCGGTCGCACGTCCGCGTAATTTCAGAAAGGATGTGACTCGACAGCACGACGGTGTGCTTGCCCTTGAGCGAGATGATCAGGTCGCGCATCTCGACGATTTGGACGGGGTCGAGACCGTTGATCGGCTCGTCGAGGATCAGAACTTTGGGATCGTGCACCAAAGCCTGAGCGATGCCTACGCGTTGGCGGAAGCCGTGGGACAGCTCGCCGAGGCGTTGGTCTTTCACCTGGTCGGTGTTCGTCTTCTGCATCGCCGAGGTGACCTGGCGCTCGACGTTGGACGACGCGACGTCTTTCAACTTCGCGACGTAACGCAGGTAGGTCACGACCGTCATTTCGTCGTAGAGCGGCGGCGTGTCCGGCAGGTAGCCGATCACCTTCCGGATCTCCTGCGGGTTGCCGTCGACGGAATGACCGTCGACCGTGGCGCGCCCGCCGGACGGTAAGAGGAAGCAGCCCAGGATCTTCAGAATCGTGCTTTTGCCGGCACCGTTCAGGCCCAGGAGGCCGACGATCTCGCCTTGCCGGATGGTAAAGCTGACTCCGTCGATCGCTCGGTGGCCGGAATAGGACTTCGACAGGTTTTCCGCGACAATCATGGTCGTCTCAAGCCCCATAAACAGCTGTATCTGAACTAAGCCTCCAACATGAATTGTATTTCTCATGTCGTCAAGTTACACTTTCGGCAGCATGGAAGCGCAGTACCGGATTCTGATGGTCGACGATGTGAGCCGCTATCATACGCTGTATGAAATGGCGATCACCGACGCGATGCCTGCCAAGGTCCACTTCGCGACGAACGGCGAGGAGGCCCTGGAAAAACTCGCGTCGCCCATTCCTTATGATCTTCTAATCCTCGACCTCAACATGCCGAAGCTCGGCGGCGAGGAAACGCTCCGCCGGCTCCGCCTCGATCCGAATCTCGACAACATGCCGGTGATCATTCTGACCGGCGAGACGTCGCCCGAGGTCCACCGCCGCCTGCTCGAGCTCGGCGCCGACGACTTCGTCGAAAAAGGCGCGCCGCCGGAGATCTTCGTCGCGCGCCTGAAGGCGCAGATGCGCCACAAGCTGGCGCTCGATCGCCTGGCCCGCCTCGCCGTCGACATGGACATCTTCGCCGCCGGCGTTCTGCACGACATCCGGAATCTCGAGACCAACATCCTGACGATCGCCGAGCTGGCACGCGTCTACCTCGAAGAAGACCCGATCGGCCGCCGCGACCTGATGATCCAGGATCTGACGGCGCTGGAAGACAAGGCCGATCACCTCGGGCGCTACGCCACGGAAATCATCCGGATGGTCCGCGAAACCCACAAACCGCTCGACCCGAAGGCCCAGGACGTGAAGCCGCTGATCATCTGGGCCGCGAAGATGGCGTCGCCCAAGAACACCAACGAGCCCGATCTGAGGCTTGCAGTCGAATTCGAAGGCGAAGTCAAAGCGGTCCTCGCCGACAAGCACTTCCTCCAGCTCGCCGTACTGAACATCGTGCAGAACGCCGTCAAATACCGCCGCCCGGGCGTCTCGCCGCACCTCAAAATCCGGCAACGCCCCGGCAAGGACGGGGCGGTGGGCTCCCGCAGATCGATCGTGACGATGATCCAGGACAACGGCGTCGGCATCAAGAAGGCGGAGCTCCGTAAAGTCTTCGAGCCGTTCGTCCGCGGCGCCAGCTGGAACAAGAAGGAAGGGGGCTTCGGCCTCGGCCTGTCGCTCGTCATGAAAGTGATGACCGCGATGGGAGGCAAGGTCTGGGCCGAGTCACCGGAAGGCGAGATCGGCACCATCATTTGCCTCGAGCTGCCCGCAGCAGACGGAGGGAACGCCGTTGGCTGACCGTTTGAGCATTCTTCTCGTCGAAGACCAGGTGCGGCACCAGAAGGTGTACGAAGCGGCCATCCAGGACGCGATGGACGCTTCAGTGCGCTTCGCGGTCACGGGCAAGGAAGCGCTCTATGTCCTCAGCCGCGAAGAACCGCCCGACCTGATCATTCTCGATCTCGAGATCCCGGAGCTACGCGGAGAGGAAGTGCTCGCCAAGGTCAAAGCCGACCCGCGCCTACGCTTCATTCCGGTGATCATTCTGACGGGACTCTCGGGGTTCGAGAAGCAGATGGAGCTCCTCGACATGGGAGCCGACGACTTCATCGAAAAAGGCGCCCCACCTCTCATCCTCATCGCGCGAATCAAAGCCCAGCTTCGTCACAAGCTAGCCGTCGACCGGCTGGAACGCCTGGCCCTCGACCGTGACCTGTTCGCCGCCGGCGTGCTCCAGGACATCAGCGCCATCAAATGGACGATCGTGTCGCTCTGCCGCAACGCTAAAGACAGCCTGAGGCGGGACCCGGTCAGCGAGAGGGAACAGCTCCTCGGCTATCTCGACAAGCTCGGCTCGCACGCCTCCAAGCTCGGCGCTTACGCATCGGACGTGATTCAAAGCGTCCGCGAAACCCACAGGACGCCGCAGATAGCCTCGCAGGAAGTCGACAAGCTTCTCGACTGGGTGTCGGAGGTCCTCATGACCGAAGCCGATCAGGCGAAGAAATTGCACTGGACGTCCGCAGAGACTCTGAAGCCGGTGCTCGCCGACAAGAGCTTCCTCCGCCTGGCGTTGCTCAACATCATGCAGAATGCCGTGAAGTTCGCCCGTCCCGACGTGCCGCTGGAAATCACCGTCGCGCAAATCTCGCACGATAATCCCGAAGACCCGCGCGGCCGCCGCTTCGTGACCACACGAGTGACGGACAACGGCCGTGGCATGCAGGAAAAAGACCTGACGCAGATCTTCCAGCCCTACGTGCGCGGAGCGGAAGCCAACGAAGGCTCCGCCGGCGGCTTCAGCATCGGCCTCGCGGTCGTATCGAAGGTAATGGTCAAGATGGGCGGCCGCGTCTGGGCGGAAAAACGGACGGACGGACCGGGCACGGTCATGTGCCTCGACCTCCCGGAAGCTTGAGCTTGATGGGCTTGATGGGGTCAGGCACGTGCCTGACCCCATCCCCCCATCCCTAAAACCGCCAGTAAACGTACGGCAGGGGCAGAATGCCGCCGACCGGGAAAATGATCAGCCCGACGTGCCAAGTCGTAAAGGCCCACGTATATCCCGCATACGGCAAGTAATCAGCCATGCCGGCGTAGGCGAGGTTGCCGCCGAGATAGGCGTCGTACTCGAAGTTGGGGCGGACGACGCCTCGTTTTTTGACGATCGGAGGCGATGCCTCTCCGGGCCTCGCATACGGGCCGTAACGAAGGCGCGCCCCAAAAGTCAGGCTTTGCTTGGTCGCCGCGCCGAAGTCGAAGCCGAAGTCGCTGCCGACGCCGACGTGCCGCGGCGTCTCCGCGTCGACGTAGGGCGACACCCGCGTCTTCGCGCTCGGCTTCAGGCGGTGCCGGAGTTCGACTTTCCCGTACCCGAGCAGCATCAGGGCGCTCGGCACGCGCACCATCGTGTCGCCGCCAAGACCGTAGGCGACCTCGGAGAACCCGACCTCGCCCGCTCCTTGGGGAAGGACTTCGCCCGTCCCCTGAATGCTCGGTCGGTCCTGGGTGAACTCCGCACGGGCCGGCGCCGCCGCGCCGCAGAGCAAACAGAGAACCGCCCGTAGCCACGTTGATTGCTGCATGCCGAGGATAGTACTATGACGCCATGCGCCTCGCACTCCTGATCGCGACCCTGACCCTCGTCGGCTGCAACGTGCAGCCCGACGCCGAGATCGCCGCGTTCGGCGACAGCGTCACCTGGGGTTACGGTGACCTCCCCGGCGGCTGGGTCCGCCGCCTCGAAAGCAAGACGGGGTTGACCATCACCAACCTCGGGATCCCCGGCGAGCGCGCGACCGGGGCCGCCGGGAGGATCGACGCGGCGCTGCGCACGGCGCCGAAAGCCCGCACCGTCTTCGTCCTGCACGGAGGCAACGACTGGGTGAAGGCGTTCCGCAGCTCTTACTGCAACAGGTCCTGCGATCCCCTCGAAGTCGACGACAAGTACGACGCCATCGGCGAGCAGCTCCGCAAAGTCCGCAACGCCATCGAGGCGAAGGACAAGAAACCGGTGTTTCTCACCTACTGGCCTTCTTCGCCGGACAAGTGCGACAAGTACGACGCGACCGTCTTTCAGGCTTACGTCAAACATCGCCAACGGCTGAACGCCGAGATCGCGGAAGTCGCCGCCGAGCACGACGACGTCGTGCTGCCGCTCGGCGACATGCCGGACTTCGGCGACGACGGCTCCGATTTCTACGACTGCCTGCATCCCTCACCGCAGGGATACGAAAAAATCGCCAACGCCATTCTCGATGGCTTTGGCGACTGGGTGCCTCCGGAGCCGGAGGCGAAGGATCTATTGAAGAAGTGGCAGTGGTGACTTACTCGACGTACACGGCCGGCGTGTGGTCGATGTAATTGCCTTGCTCGATGTTGCCGTCGAGGGGCTGCTTGGGCTCTTTCACGAGACGCTCGGTCTTCACGACGACACCGGCGACGGAAATGTCTCTCGGAGCCGCGGGGCGTTCGCAGTTCGAGTAAGAGTCGGCGCAGCCGTCGTTCGTGCGCTTTTTGTTGAAGCGGACTTTGGCGCCGCTGAGCTCGTCGATCCAGCGCGCCTTCAGCGCTTCCTGCTTCCTGGGCAACACCGGCTTCGTCTCGACTTCGGCGACGTTCTTGATTTCGCCGTTGAGCGGGCGGAGGCCCGTGACGCGCTCGACGTCGTTCGAGGCGATGCGGTCGAGCGGCTCGCCGCTGTCGACGGAAGCGGAGCGCTTGTGCGCTTTGCCTTTGGCTTTCGGTGCCGGCTGACTCTTCTGAGCTTTGGGAGCTTCAGGCGCCTGGCGAGTGATTTCCTTGACGGACGATTGCATCGGGGTCGGGCTCGCCATCGCGACGCCGGATTCGGTCGTGGCAGGCGCCGCGCCGGATTCTTCGGTCGGACGGTAATTGTCTTCGATCAGGCGGGGAGCGTAGATGTAGCCCAGGGTGGCAAAGCCGGCCATGAAGGCGAGGAAGAGGAGGGTACGCATGGGGAAGGATCCTTTTCAGCAGTCATCAACAACAACAACAGAAACACCATGGCCTTTCTATCATGATTCTATGAATTTTAAAAGATTTTATGCTTGTACTATTAAAATATCAATAAAAACATGGGGTTCTTCGGACCCCCTCCCATGCGCTAAAAGGTCCTGATGCGCCGCCTTGGATTACTCCTACTGACCGTCCTTTGTCTGACCCCCCTCGCCTCCTCGGCGACCGGGCCGCAGCGGATCGCGTCCTGCTCGCTGGCGAGCGACGAGATCCTGGTGACGCTCCTCAAAGAGCGCGGCGAGCTGAACCGGCTCGTCGGCGTGTCGCTTTTTGCGACCGACCCGCGCTACAGCAACGTCGTCGACGACGTGCCGGCGTCGCTGACAGGCCGCATCGGCGGCGAGCTCGAATCCCTCCTGGCATTGAAGCCCGACCTGGCGATCCTCGCGTCCTACAACAAGCCCGAAATGCTGGCGCGGCTCGAAGGGGCGAAGGTCCAGGTCTTGCGCCTCACGGAGTTCCGCAACCTCGACGACATCGAGCACAACATCCGGACGCTTGGCGACGTCGTCGGAGCGAAAGCTGAAGCCACACGCATGCTCGAGGCTTTCCGCGCCCGCCGCGCCGACGTCCGCGCCGCGGCGACGAAAAGAAACACCCATCCAAAGATCCTCGACTTTTCGGAGGACGGCACGGTGTCAGGAGCCGGCACGCTCTTCGACGCGCTCGTGACGGAAGCGGGCGGCATCGGCCTCGCCGCGGCGCAAGGCCTCAAAAACTGGCCCAAAGTCAGCACCGAGGCGCTCGCCGTCATGCGACCCGACGTGCTGGTAACCGCCGGCGATCCGGCGAAAGCCGCCGAATACCTCGCAAAGATGCGGTCGCTGCCCGGTTGGAAGGAAATGCCGGCGGTGAAGGCCGGGCGGCTGATCGTCATTCCGGCCAAAGAGCTCTCTGCCGTGTCGCCCCACGTCCTCGACGCATTGCAAAAACTCGCTTTGGGCCTCGCCGGGTGAGAAAACTAAATCCCACCGCCGTAATCCTGGCCTGCGTCGCGGTCTTCGCCGCGAGCCTCGCGGCCTCGCTGCTTCTCGGCGCCGCCAACCTCACCGAGCTCGACGCGGAGCAGGCGCGCACCATCCTCGTCTCGATCCGGATCCCGCGTACGCTGGTCGCGGCACTCTGCGGCGGCGCCCTCGCAGCCGCGGGGGCCACCAGCCAGGGACTTTTCCGCAACGGCCTGGCGAGTCCGTCGATCCTCGGCCCGGCCGCTGCGCCATCACGCTGGACCCCGGCGCCCTACAGGCGGGGCGCCAGCCCTATCAAGGCGTCGTGGCACTGAACGATGCGCGCGGCCAGGCGCTGCCGGCGCTGGCCCAGGTGCTCGAGCACTACATGCGCCAGTC
>JAYVBB010000861.1:0-4645 GCA_043750715.1 Pseudomonadota bacterium
GCGCCAGCGCGCGATGGCGGAAGCCGAAGCCCGCGAGGCCGAACAACGCCGCCGCATCACCGAGGAGCGCGAAACCCAGGAATCGCGTGCCCGCGTCAAGACGCTGATGCTCGAGGAACATAAGGAAGCCGAGTCCCGCGTCGCCGAAACCAAGGCGCGGGAGATCGAAGAAGGCAAGGTCCGCCTCGGCGAAGCCCTGGCCAAGGAACGCGCCCGGGCGGCGGAAAGGCGCATGCACCGTCTGTCCGAGGAAGCCCAGGAAGTGCAGCGTCGCAAAGTCGAGCTAGAAGTCGTCGAGAAGATGACGCTGGAGATGGCCCGAGACAAACTGATCGCTGGCGAAGACGAAACCCGTAAGGTTCGCGAGCAGAAACGCCGCGAAAAAGAGACGGCGGAAGCCAAAGTCCGGCTCGAAGCCAAGCTTTTGGAAGAGCAGAAGGCGACGGCCGAACGCGTCGGCAAATCGCTGCGCCAGGAAGAGCTGCGCGCCGAAGAACGCTTCAAGTGGGCGACGGCCGAGGAAACGCAGGAAGCCCGCCAACGCCTCCAGAAGGCGGTCGAGCAGGAACGTCAGGAATCTGAAACCCGCGAGCTGGCCCGCCTGGCCGCGGAAGTCCAGGCCACCGACAAGCGCCGCGTCCACACCATCGCGCTGGAAGAACAGGATGCCGGCGAACGCCGCCGGATCCGTTTCAGGGACGAAGAGATCAAAGCCCAGGCGCGCTCCACTGCCGCATTGGAAAAGGAGCGTCGGGAAGTCGAAGACCGCATCCGCCGCCGCCTCGAGGACGAGGAGGCCGAGGGCGAATTGCGCCTCGCCCGTCGCTTCGAAGACGAACGCGTCGCGTCCGAGGTCCGCGTCAGGCAGCGGCTGGAGCAGGAGGCCCGCGACGGCGACCTCCGCGTCCGCAAGCGCCTCGCCGACGAGGCCGAGCGTGTCGAAGTCAGACGCCATCAACTGGTTCAGGACGAGGACCGGCAAGCCGAGTCCCGCCTCAAGGATCGCCTGTCCAAGGAAGAGACCGAAGTCCGCGAGCGCCTGGTCGTTATGAAGCGTCAGGAAGAGCTCGAAGCGAACGAAAGACAACGCAAGCGTCAGACGCAGGAAGAGCTCGCCCGAGACGAACGCCTCCGCCAACGGGGCGAAGAGGAGCGCGTCGCCAAGGAACTGCGCCAAAAGCAGCACGTCGACGAGGAAGAGACGCAGGCGTTCCGCCGAGTCGAGCAGACCATCGAGCGCGAGAAACGCGAGGCGGACGAGCGCGTGCGCCGCCTGATCGAGAAGGAAGAAGAGCAACGCCAGCGCCGGCTCGAAAAGCGCATGGAAATGGAACGCCGCGCCGCCAAGGAGCGCCTTGCCAAGCAGGTCACCGAGGAGACTCTCGCCTCCGAGAAGCGGAAACGCGAAGCGCTCCGCGAAGAGGAAGACGAAGCAGGCGGACGCATCGAGAAGCTGCTCGCCGACGAACGCCGCATGGCGGATTCCCGGGTGGTGCGCCGTCTCGAGGACGAAAGCCGCGAGAGCGAGCGCCGCAAGGCCTCACGCCTCGAGATGGAACGGCTCGCCTCGAAGAAACGCCTCGAAGAGTCCCTGGCCCGCGAAGAGCTCGAAGCCCAACGCCGCGTCCAGGAGCGCGTCGACCGGGAGCAGGAAGAGTTCCGGAAGGTCCAGGAAGAGATGCAGGCGGTGGAAGAGATCTCAGCCGAGAAGAGAAAGCAGGAGCGTCTGATCGACGAACACCGTTCGCTGCAGCGCGAGCGGCAGGAATGGGAGGTCAAGAAGGCGCGGCTCACCTCGACCGCCTACGGAGAGACTCCTGCCGGGCCAGGCGACATCGCGCCGGCGGCCAACGACTTCGGAGCGTCGGAATTCGACACCTTGTCCTTCATCCGTTCGCTTCCCCCGCGCGTCGTGCGTCGGGAGTTGGGCGGTAAGACCGCGATAGAGACGCTGTCGATTCTCAAGGATTCGCCCGAGCCGGTGCGCGATCACCTGCTCGGCATCCTCGACGAGCCGATGCGGACCGTCATCACGGAGCAGCTGAAGCACGAGGCGCCGAGCACGGCGCGCGAGAGCTTCGACCGCTTCGTCGAGCGGCTCGAAGGCAGCGCGGTCAGCGCGCCGCCGCCACAAACCGGTCGATGATCTTGGCGACGGGTTCGATGGCGTCGATGTCCTCGACGCTCTTGCCCGCCTGGAAGAAGTCTTTGTAGGCGCTACCCTTGTTGAGGGACTCGCGCAGCTGCCAGACCGATCTCAAGCTGTAGAACATCCGGGCGAGATGCTTGGTCCTCGCGCTGCCGAGAAGGGCCTTGGCGAACATGCCGGGCTCCGTCCCCGCTTTCGCGATGTAGTCCGTCCTAATGACGGCGACGTTGACGCCCGTGATCTTTTTCGTCAGGACGATGTCCTTCGCTTCGGCTTTGAGGATGGCGTTCTTGTAATCCTGGTGGGCTTTGCATTCGGTCGTCGCGATGAACCGCGTGCCGAGCTGGACGCCGGCGTAGCCGGTCTTCAACGCTTCCACGAAGCGGCCTTCGCCGCCGATTCCGCCCGCGCAGACCAAGGGAACCCCGAAGCCTTTCAGGGCATGGAAAAGTTGGTCCGGAGATTCGTCGCCGGCGTGGCCGCCGGCCCGCGCGTTGACGCAGATCAGGCCGTCGACGCCGCCCTTCAACGCTTTTTCCGCCCATTTCTGCGACGTCACGTCGTGGTAGACGACGCCTCCGCGCGGCCGGGCGATGTCGATCACCCAGCGCGGATCGCCCAGCGCCGTGATGAAGAACCGGACGCCCTCGTCGAGCGCCTGGATCAACCACTGCTTGTTGCGCTCCAGGTAGATTTTCGACGACTTTTCGATCAGGAGATTCACTCCGATCGGCTTGTCGCCGGCGAGCTTCTTGATCAGCCGGAGTCCTTCCCTGTAGTCGTGCTTGTGCACGTACGTCAGGGAAACCGGCTGGACGATGCCGATGCCGCCCGCCTTCGATACCGCGGCGACCAGCTCGGGGTTGCTGCACGGATACATGGCCCCGCCGATGATCGGGTAGCGGATGCCGACTTTCTTCGTGAATTCAGTCTCGAGCATAGGACGAGGACTATAACTTGTTCTCGCACTTGGAGCGAATGGCATTGAGGATCAGGCGCGTGGAGCGTCGCACGATCTCGGTCAACCGCAGTTCGGGTGTGAACTCGAGCGCGGAATTGAGGTCCACCGGTTTGAAAGTCGACCCGCAAAAGGCGAGGTTCAGGTCCTCGGCCTTCAGGGCATCCCCCTTCGGAATGAAGATCGATCCTGCCTCGCTCGTCAGCCTGACGTAGGTGCGGTCGCCGATGACCACGTTGGAGGTCTCAATCGCCTCTGCAGCACGGCGTTTGGCCGCTTCGAACTCCTGCTCTTTCAGGAAATCGGTAGGGTCGAATATCGGACCCTCGATTTCGCCGCCAAAGGCAGGCGCCGCAAGGGTTAGAAGGCACACGAGCAGGGCGCTTTTCACGGTGTCGGACATAAGTCGAATCCCCCTACCCCAAGCAAAGCAAGAGGCATGCACTGCGGCGTTGCATAAAATATCTAATATTTTCAGATATATACGAACAATTGGGCGGCGGCCGTTTCGTGTTCTGATGGACACAGCCGTTGTATTCGTTCAACACTCTTCGCAGGGGTCAGTCTCAAAACCACTAGCTGAAGGCATGCATAAACGTGCCTTTAGCCGCCTATTGAAGCTCGGGGAAGATGGCTCAGAAATCCGCCGCCAAATCGAAAAAAGCGCCTGCTCCCTCCGCGAAAGCCGCGAAGGCAGACAAGCCGAAGAAGTCCAAGTCGATGCCCGACATAGAGGTCGAGAACGCCAAGGAAGTCATTGATAAGGTCCGCAAGTCCGCGAAACAGATCACGACCAGCAGTACGGCCGAGTACTTCTCGAAGAACCTGCAGCAGGTCGGCTTTTCGTCGCCCACCAAAGCGGTCCTGACGACGCTCAAGGAAGCGCTCGACAACTCGCTGGATGCCTGCGAGGACAACGGCATCCTTCCGGCAATCGAAGTGCACGTCGAGAAAATCGGCGCCGGCACGATGAAAAATACCGACCAGATCATGATTCGGGTGACGGACAACGGCCCGGGGATCGACCCCGACGACGTCGCCAAGGTCTTCGGCGAATACCTCGCCTCCTCGAAGTTCGGCCGCGGCCGCTGCTCCCGGGGGCAGCAAGGGATCGGCATTTCCGCCGCGACGACGTGGGCGACGCAGACGTCGGCCATGGGCGCCCAAGTCGTGACCAAGCGCAAGTCGGCCAAGAAAGCCTTTTCCTGCATCGTCGACATGGATCTCAAGAACAACAAAGGGATCCTGCGCGACAAGACCAACATCGAGTGGAAGCGGGAGCACGGCACGTCGGTCGAGTTCAAGCTCGACGGCCGGACAAATTCAGATAATGCCTGAACCTGGATAGCCAGGACCCCTCCATTTTGGGTTGATCCGGATCTAACTCCCAGGGATGCAGATACATGACCAAGGGATGCCCTGACCTTTCACTCCGTTTTAACATTGCTCGCAAGAGGGGATAGGGGTATAAACGGAAATACCCCCCTCCGGCCACCGGCAATCGCGCACCAAGAAAGTTTGCCGTAGAAGGTGGAACC
>JAYVBB010000862.1:0-2603 GCA_043750715.1 Pseudomonadota bacterium
GACGCCAGACGGCAGGCGGCCGTCGGTCGGAAAGAGAAAGTTCGCGGCCAGGGTGGAGCAGACGGTGGCGGCGAGGAAGCTGACGCCGAGAACCATCAGCCCCGCCTTCCAAGGCGCGCCGGCGAACTTACCCAGGGTTTTCGTGAAATCCGACATGCGTCCTTGCTACGGATTCAGGATGTTACCTGACGAACATGAGAATTTTTCGAACGGGAACTAGAAGGTTTGCCAGCGGTCCAGGGGTCTATGGTCTTGAGGCTGCTGGAGGATTCCTTCCCTCAGCAGAGCCTCTTTCAAAAGGTGCGCGGTGGTTTCGGGCGTCGAGAAGGTATCGGACACGACGACCCGGGCCTGCTTGTAGCGCCCGACGCGGTTGCCGATCAGCGCCTTGATGCGCTCGCCCATGAGTTTCTGGCGGGTTTCCGGATCCTTGTGCGTCAGGAGCTCCGCGAGTAGCGGTCTTTTCTGCAGCTCGGTCTCGTTGGCCAGGAGCCGCCGGGCGATCTCCTCCGCCGGCGTGTTGATCCAGACGGTCGTGCCCATTTTCTGCAACAGTAGCCAGCTGTCGTCGTTCTCCGCGGCCCCGCCACCCAGCGCGATCACGTGCGAACGCACGCGGGCCAGCTTTTCGATCAAGCCGACCTCGAGCTGCCGGAAGTGTTGTTCGCCTGACGCTTCGAATATCTGGTTTACCGTCTTTCTCTCGCGCGATTCGATCATTTGATCGGAATCGATGAATCCGAATCCCAGCAGACGGGCGAGAAGCCAGCCCGTCGTCGATTTGCCGCACCCGGTCGCTCCCATCAATATGATGTTGGAAGCAGGGCCGTTTTCCGCCCGTCCAGGCCGACCTTCGTTGCGTTGCTCGTCCCATTGATCCACGCCGCTATCCACTGCAGACCTTCTTGCCGCATCCACGGGAGTTTCCGGCACGGGCCAGAAATCAGAATACGATCATGTATTTATAGTAGAAGTTTAACCCAGATCGCGAAAAAAGAGGATAACCCCATGCAGACGATCCGGTCCGTTTGGGGCAAAGTAGCCTAGCCCCCATTTTGGTGCAGCAACAAAAGGTCCGTGCGGCGGAATGCCAAACTTCTTAAAAATCCGTGAGCTTGACGCCTACTTGGAGTGGCGTATCGAACGCCCGGAGCGTTTGAACGGCCTCGGCACGACGCTCGCCCGGGAGCTCACGCAGGCCCTGGCCGAGCTGAAGCGGGGGGGCGTGATGCCGCGCGTGCTCGTGCTGACGGCGACCCCCGTCGCCAAAGGCCCGCGCCGCACTTGGGTCGCGGGAGGCGACCTCAAGGAGTTGACGGACCTAAAGACCGGAGCCGATGCTCGCGCTTACGCCATGAGCCTCAGCGCTTTCGTGGCGGGGCTCGAGGAACTCCCCTGCCCGGTCATCACGGCGATCGACGGGGCCGCGATCGGGGGCGGCGCCGAGCTGGCGCTCGCCGGCGACCTGAGACTCGCCACGGGCGCGTCCTCCTTCGAGTTCAAGCAGCTGAAGGTTGGCCTGGCCACCGGCTACGGGGGAGCCAAACGCCTGGTCGAGCTGATCGGCCTCGGCAAGGCCCAAAACATCCTTTACCGCTCGGCGACTCTTTCCGCCGGCGAAGCGCTCGCCCTCGGACTGGTCCACGAGGTCGCGCAGGACGACCGGGACCTCGAAGCGCGCTGCCACGAGCTCGCGTCCCAGCTCGCGCTGCTGTCGCCGCAGGCCTTGGCTGCGCAAAAAGCCATGCTGTGGCATGCCGTGCGTAGCCATCCCGGCGCCGCGCGCGCCGCCGAGGCCGAACTTTTCACGCGCATCTGGCGCAATCCGGAACACCAGCGTTTTCTCTCCGACTTCAACAAGGGCTGAACCATGATCGAGCTGCAACGCATCGTGACCCCCGGCGAGAAAATTCTCGGCGTCGACTGCACGCTCATTCTGAGCCTGAACGCCGAGATGATCACCGTCACGGCGCCGTGGGACGAGCCGTTCGACCTGGGGCCGTACGTGACTCCCGGAAAGCGCACCTTCATCACGTCGACGCTCGGCGAGGTCCAAGGCCGCTGGTGCGACGGCCCGCTCGTGCATGTCCTGGAAAACGGCCTCGTCGCCAGCTACGTGCCGGCCGGCGGCGTCGCGACTTTGAGCGTTCCCAGCGTGACGTCGGCGGACGCCCAAGGCGTCGCCTGGGAAGCGGCCCGCTCTACCGAAGGCGCGCCGCTGGCGCGAAGCCAACGGTGCCTGATCGGGCTCTTCGACGAGCGGGCGAAGGCCTTCGGCGACGGCGTCTGGCGCTTCACCGCCGAGCGTCTGGATCTGGTCGACGCGCTGGCGCTCGTCCTGCTCCGGCAAGCTTCGCCTCGCACCGAGATCCGCATGGCTATGCGCGTTCAGTCCCATAACGTCCCGCCGCATTGGCGCCGCCTGCTGCAGAATGTCGGCGTCTGGCTCGACGCCGACTGGGACGGCCAGGGCGACCTGGCGCGCCTGGAGGCCTTCGCCGACGAAATCCCGGCGGCGCTCCGCCCCGAGCTCGCCCGCCACCTCAACGTGAAAAGCGACGTGCTGCCGAAGCGCCTCGAGGAATCCCGATGCGCCTTCTGAA
>JAYVBB010000863.1:0-4058 GCA_043750715.1 Pseudomonadota bacterium
GAGGATGTCGGCTTCGAGCTGGCCCGCTTCGACGATCCGGCCACAGCGCGCGGGCTTCGTTTGGACGTTCTTGAAGCTGAGGAACGGCACGTGCTTGCGAACATACGTACCGGCCTTCGTCCCGAGGAAGCAGTTGCCGGGATAGTGTTCGGCGTAGACCTTCCAGGTCTTGCCTTTTGCTTCCAGCAGGTCGGCCAGGTGCGGGACGTCGAGCGTTACGTTGGCGTCGGACGTGACGCCGTGCGTCGAGCCGGCGACCAGGGCGATGTAGTTCGGCTGCGACGGGTGGCGCTCGGCGTAAAATTTCTTGAAGACGGCGCCTTCGGTCGCGAGCTTCTTGAAGAACGGCTTCGGAATCACGTCGGCGTAGTCCTCGTTTTCGAAGAGGACGATCATCACTTTCTTCAGGACGAGGGGAGCAGCGTCGACGGCGGCAACGTGCGAACCCTCCGCGGGCGACCCGTGATAGGCGCACCCGGCCAGGCTCAATAGCGATATTCCCAGCACGAAACCGTTCACGTTCATGCGCGCGACCCCGAAACTTTTGCAGGATTTGGCGTTAGAATAGTACCAAAGCCGTGAATGAACCGTGAACGGGCACCAACCGAAAAATTGGCCCGAAAGGCTAATTTTCCTAGATAATACGATATGTTAATGACGGCTAGTCTCGTTCACGGTCCGTTAATGGAACCAAGCCGATCAGGAGTGGAGCCCCCGAATCGCGGAGTCGAAGCATGAGAGCCCTAATTCTGGCCGCCGCCTGGTGCGTTTTCGCGACCGCCTGCAGCAACGCCGACTTTGGCGGTGGCGGTGGGAATGCGCCCGAAAGCACCAAGAAACCGAAAGCCGCGAAGGAAGACGACGCGAAGACGGACACCAGTCAGAAGGAAGTCGCGCCGAAGGACGAGAAAAAGGACGACACCGCTTCCGATACGGATACCGAAACGGACACCGGCAATTCGACGGATCCCAAACCCCCGGTCGGGCCGGGAAGCGATCTGACGCTGACGATCAACGACACCGACTCGAAGCTCGACAGCTTCCAGGTCAAGAACGCCGTCGGGCAGACTTGGTTGCCTTTGACCTGGCACCAAGGCGTCCAGCAAATTCCCGGTGCCTGTTCCCCCGACTCAAAGACGACGTTGCAGCTCAAGATGCACGCCAAAGGCAGCATCTTCAGCAACGGAGGCGATCTGACGGTCGGGACGTGCAATGCTCCGATGACGCAGACTTCGCCGACGACGGTCGACGTGGCGGTCTCCCCGAAATGCGACGAGGCCAAGGGTCGGTTTACCCTCTCTTGCTCGGGATCCGCGTCGCTCATCGTCGTGCCGTGATGGTGACGGCGTGGCGCCAAAAGCTCGGGAGAGGCGTTGACGGCGCCTCGCTCGCCGTGTTTCGCATGGGATTCGGTGCGGTCGTCTTTTGGGAAGTCCTGCGCTACTTCTACTACGACTGGGTCAGCGAGCTCTTCGTGAAGCCGTCGTACCTGTTCGCCTTTCCGTGGTGTCCCGTGTCGCCGCTGCCACGGGGCGGCATGTCGGTGCTGTTCCTGGTCGTCGGCCTCGCCGGTTGCGGCGTTTGCCTCGGGCTTTTCTTCCGCCTCGCTTCCCTAATCGCGGCGTTTGGCTTGGCCTACGTCTTTTTGCTCGACGCGTCGTATTCGCTCGACCTGAACCATCTCTATTTGATGGTGCTGCTGGCGTTCCTGCTGGCGGCGTCGCCTGCAGCCAACGCCTGGTCGCTCGACAACCGCGTCTTTGGCCGGGCACCGCGCGCCGTCCCGTTTTGGTCGATCTTCCTCGTCCGGGCGCAGGTGCTGGTCGTCTTTTTCTTCGCGGGCGTCGCCAAGCTCGGCTCCGAATGGCGCAGCGGCGAGCCTGCCGCGCGGATGTTGACCAGCGGCTCGGCGCCGCATTGGTTGGACCCCTTGCTCCGCGCGCCCGGTGCCGACCAGATGTTTACCTACGGTGGGCTGGTGTTCGATTTGGCGGTCCCGGTGCTGCTACTGTTGGGGAAAACCCGCCGCCTGGGAATCCTGCTGGTAGTCGCGTTTTTCGCCGTCAACGCTCTGCTGTTTCCGATCGGCGTGTTTCCGGCGATGGGAATCCTTGCGGTACTTTTGTTCCTGAAGCCTGAATGGCCCCGTTTCGGATTCCACACGAGCGGGGTACCCGTCGGCGAAAGGTCCCTGTCGACAGCCGGTCTCGCCGTTTGTATGCTTTATGTTTTGCTCCAGAACACGGTTCCCCTCCGGTCGGTCCTTTATCCGTCTCCGACGGAATGGTCGGAGGAAGGCCAATTTTTTTCCTGGCGCATGATGGGACTCGATAAGCGAGGGACGCTCGTCCTGACGGTTCGCAATCCCTCGACGGGACAGGAAGCGGTCTGGGATCTGCAACGCGAGCTGACGCCGAGGCAGATCTACTCGCTGTCCACCCGGCCGCTGCTCGTGCACCAGTACGCGCGGCACGTGGCCGACGAAGTCGAACGCTACGAACACTTCCGTCCCGAAGTCTTCGCCCGGCAGAGCGTCAGGCTCGGGCGCCATCCGGAACAGCTGGCGATCGATCCTCACCGGGACCTTGCGAAGGAACCCTTCCGCTTATCCTCCTACGACTGGCTGATACCGCTGACGCGGTGACGCAAGGGTCCTCCTATCGATATCAATAATATCAATTATTTACATGGATTTTGCGCCGTTGTTGAAACTGAATGTCAAAATCACTAGACTCGCGGTTCCCATTTTTCGGGTGTCTTGAAGAGGGCGGGATGCGGATTTCCGAACTGAAGGCAGGCGACGCCGCGACGGTCGTCGGATTCGACGCGCGCACGCCGCCGTCGACAGTGGATCGCTTCCGCGCTCTCGGATTCGTCGTCGGCACGGCACTCGTCGTCGAGCGAAGGCTGCCTTTCGGCGGGCCCATGGTCGTGCGCCTGGGCGGCAGCGCCTTCTCGCTCGAACCGGAAGCGGCGGCGTTCATCGACGTGACGCGGGGAGGCCCGTCTTGAGCGAATCCCTACCCCTGCCGCGCGTTCTCCTCGTCGGCAAACCGAATTCCGGAAAGTCCCTGCTTTTCAATCGTCTGACGGGACTTCGGCAAAAAGTTGCCAACTTTCCCGGCGTGACGGTCGAGGTAAAACGCGGCAAAGCCCACGGCTTCGAGTTCGTCGACCTTCCAGGACTGTACTCGCTCGATGCCGTCTCGGCCGACGAGAGCGTCGCGGTCGACCAGTTCCGTCGTGCGGTCGCCGATCACTCCTGTGCCGTGGTGCTTTGCGTGCTCGATGCCACCCGCCTCGAGCGGAGCCTCGTGCTCGGTCTGGCGGTTTCGGCCGTAGCGAAGGCGGCCGGAGTACCCTTGGTATTCGCCCTCAACATGGCAGACGAGCTGCGGGCCGTTGGTCTCACGCTGGATGCCGCAGGGCTGGGGCGAGAGCTCGGTCGCGAAGTGATGCAAATTTCGGCGCGCACGCGAGAAGGCCTCGAGGCGCTCAAGGCCGCTCTCGCGAAAGAGGCGAAGAGTGTCCGGCAGGGCGGAACGACCGCCAACGCGTCGACGCAGCCTGCCGCCGACTTCCCGGTCCAGGCGAGGAATCTCGCGGCGCGCTTCGCGCCATCGATGCAGACGCTTCTCGCCCGCCAGACCCGCATCGACGGCTTCACGCTGCACTGGTTCCTCGGCGTTCTGACGTTTTTCCTGACGATGGCCATCCTCTTTCAGGCCGTCTTTTCTTGGGCGTCGCCGCTCATGGATGCCACCGAAGCGGTGCTGGGATTCGCCGGCGATAATCTCGCGTCCTGGATGCCGACCGCGATGCTCGGCGACTTCGTGAAAGACGGTCTCCTCGGCGGCATTACCGCGGTCATCGTCTTCGTTCCGCAGATCATGTTGTTGACGTTTTTGATCGGCATTCTCGAGGACTCCGGCTACCTGGCTCGCGCGGCGATGCTTTGCCATCGGCCACTCGCCCTGGTCGGCATGTCGGGCAAGAGCTTCGTGCCGCTACTTTCCGGCCATGCTTGTGCCATTCCCGCGATCATGGCCGCACGCACG
>JAYVBB010000864.1:0-4270 GCA_043750715.1 Pseudomonadota bacterium
TGGACGATCGAGGTGATGCGCTTTACCGTCCGGTCGATGCGTTCAATCTTCTTGGCCATCGCCTCTTTGTCGAATTGACCGGTTTCGACGTCACGGGCGAGTTGAGCCGTCGTCACGCCGATCACCGTCAAGGGGTTGTTGATTTCGTGAGCGATGCCGCCCGCCATCTCGCCAAGGGTGCTCATCTTCGCCATCGATCGCGCCAGCTCTTCCGCGCGGTGGCGCACTGCCTGGAGGTTCGCCACGAAGGCCGCCAGGGCCAAGGCAATGAGCGAGATCGCGGTGGTCACCCAGGCGACGGTCGTGTCGTGGGTCGAAGCGAAGGAGGGCATCCGGTACCAGCGCACGGAGTATGCCTTGCCGGCTAGCGTCAGGGGAATGGTCCGCATGAGGCGGCCGGGCGCAGCGCGGGGCGTCGCGAACACGGGCTCCGCGGCGGCGTCGTCGGCATGCACGTCAAAGGCCATCTCGTCCGCCGAAAAATTCGGGATCGAGCCAAAGACCCGCTCGGCAGAGAGAGGAGCGAACGCCAGCCGCGCCGGGGTCCCGCCCGGGACCGTCTTGACGAGGGTCCGGCCGGGAGCGAGGTCGAGAGCCTCGCCGGCGTTGTGTAGACCGGTTCCTGCCGGCGCGAAATGGCGGACGACTGGACGCAGCTCGGTTCCGGTTTCGGCGATGCCAAGGCCCCGAATTGCGGGAAACTGCGCGTTCAATCCAAGTCCCGCGACGTAGCGCGACCATTCGTCGGAAGAAAGGGGCCTCGTGGCTTCGCCGAAGACTCCCAGGAAGGCACCCGCTGCGTCCACTATCCGTTGGTACGATGCGATGCGTTCTTCGATGCGGAGCGAGTTTTCCGCGATGATGCGGTCGACTCGCTGCTGATCGGCGGCTTCCGAGCGCTTGACGAAGTGGAGCGTGACGACGGCCCCCAGGACACAGCCGGCCGCAAGCACCAGTCCCGGCGTCCGCAGCGGTCCGAGTTTCATGAACGCTTTGAGGAACAGCACCGATACGGCGATCGAGCTGAGGAAAAGCTGAAGGTTCAGAAGGTTATCGTTGACGCTGCCCGACCGGAACGGACCGAAGCCGTAGCCGATGCCGGCGATGCCGACGAACGCGATGGCGATGGCCGCGACGGAGGGTTCCGTGCCCCGTTTGCCTGCGATCATGCCGAGCAGCAGGAGCATCACGAGGCACAGGTACCACGAGCCGTCGCCGAGTCCGGTCAGGACGGCCGCCGCAAGAGCGCCGGCGAGCAGCTGCAGCACGGCGAAGGGACGAACTCCTTTCAATAGGTTGCCGTGCTCCTGCTCCCAACGGAAGCGAATCGCCAGGACCAAAGGCACGACGAAGAGTCCGCCTATCGCGTCTCCGCTCCACCAGGTGATCCACGCCAAAGGAAACGAAGCCCAGGTAATCTGGCCGGTCGCCGCGAGGACCGACACGCCGAGAGAGGGACTGACTAGGGAGCCGAACACCGAAGCGGCAAACACCGCGAAGGACTCCACGAGGGGCGCGTACCGCGCCTCGCTCTTTTTGATCCGCTGGAACAGGTAGGCCGCGCATACGGCTTCGAGGGTGTTGCCGATACCAATGGCGAGCGCGCAAGGCCAGTAGGTCCCCTGAAGCAGGTTCGCCGCGGTGGCGCCGAGGTAGATTCCGAGCCAATAGCGGGGACCGAGCACGATCATGATGCCGATGGCGAAGCCACTCGCCGGCCAAACCGGCGAAGCGCTCAAATTGATCGTCGCGAACTGGAGACCCAGTCGCGCGAGCAGGAAGTATATGACTGCGATCGCCAGCGTCTCCGCTGGCGCGCGCTTCGAGAATCGCATGCATCCCACCAATTTTCGCTATCGTTCCATTTAGTTATTCGGAAGTTCCGCGGGCGTCCTTGAAGCCGGCTGAACTTCTTTACTTGGGGTGTTTCGTCAAATCGGCAGAAAAAGAGTCCGCCGGGCCGAAGGTTGCGCGCCAAAAGGCCCTACCCCGCCCCTTTCAAGGGAGTCCGGGAATGAGCCGAAATATTGATATGGACTCCTCCGCCCGGAAATTGAACGAAGGGATACTGAGACCCTTCGGCGTGCTCGTCATGCATCGGTTGCTCAAAGAGCAGTCGGAGCTGGGCGATCATTGTCGTCGGGCGTACAGGATCATCGTGAAAGAAAACATTCTTTCCGGCGCGCGTTCCGCCGCGGTCGTCAACCTGTTCATCTTCGCCGCCATGTGGATCATCGACGTGCGGCACCGGGAGATTCTACTGATAGCGCACGGACTGCTGGAACTTCCGCTTCTCTTCCTTACGCTGCATCGCAAGATGACGTTCATGACGGCTCGCGTCTGGATCGTCTTCAGCGCCACGTTCATCGCGGCAGTCTACGCTTTCGTCCTGCGCAACAACATGGACACCGGCGCCGAGCCCCGGTACGTCATAGCCTCCTGCAGCCTTTTCCTGGCGTTGGCAGGTGCCTTGCCGTTTTTCATACCGATCATGGGTTTCGGCACCACCGTATTTGGCTTCTTCATCGGTCTGTCCGCGTGGCTCTTTCTCCACACGTCACTTCCGGTGCCGGCGTACCACATCACGCTGTTCTTCTTCCTGACCATCTCGACGGTCGCACGCTTGATCTACGACTCGCAGATCACGTACCAGGCCGTCCTCGAGTTCGACTTCCGCCAATCGATCTTCGCGTCCGAGCGCGAGAAGATCGAACGTGACCTCGATCTGGCGCGTGAGGTCCAGGCGGCGATGCTGCCTCTCGACGGCTTCACGGCCGGCGCCGTTTCGGTGCGTTTCCATCAGATCCTCCACCAGACGGTAGGCGGCGATTGGCTCGGCGTGCGCAAGACGCCGTCCGGCGTGGCCGTCGTCGTCGCCGACGCCAGCGGCAAAGGCGTCCAGGCAGCCTTGATCGTCCAGGCGCTTCAGACGCTTTGGGCCGAACATCCCGAAGGCGCCGCCTTCGACCCCGAAGAGTGGATCTCCAAGGTCAATCGCGTGCTTTTGACTCTGTCGCGCAACAAACCGCAGACCATGACTCTCGGGTTGCTCGAAGTCAACGGCCGTGAGCTCACGTACTGGAGCGCGGGCCACACGCCGGCGTTCGTCCGCGTCAAGACTCCGGGCGAGGACGCTGAGATTCTGCCCTTCGCGGCTCGCGGCGACATGCTCGGCATCAAGCCGCGCATCGAGCTGACCCCGACCGGGTGTGACATTCCGCCTGGCGTCCAAGCCACCGTTCTCTTCGGCAGCGACGGGGTCTTCGACGGACCAGCTCGTTACGGTCCCCGTGTCATCGAGGGACTGTTCGTCGAAGCCGAGACGCGCGCCGGCTCCTTCGTCGAGTCCCTTACGGTCGAAGACGACCGCACGCTCGTCCGGGTGGAGGTCGCGGCATGACGACGCCAAAGAGAGCGAATTTCTGGCCGGCCCCCGTCGGCGAACGCTTCGGAGTCAAGAAGCTCGCCGAGAACTCGCTGAAGCTCGCCCGCCATACGTCTCTGATCTTCGAAAAGTCACTGATCGTCACGGCCGAAGTTCCGGTCGTCGTCCAGGAAGCAAAGGCTTTGCTCCCCTATGGCCTTTGGCTGCCCAAACATCCGACCGCCTTGCTGTTCGCGGCCGACCACCGCCAGCCCTGCTTCACGCGTCACTACCAGGAAGTCGCGTTGATGCTTCGCGTACACTCGGTGGCCGGCAGCGGCCTTCTCGTTGCCTGGATGCTGGTCAACGACGATTCGGCTTTGATCTACGGACGGGAAGTGCTGGGTTATCCGAAAAAGATGGCCGACATCTCGATCACGGAGTCAGGCGACTCCGTCAGCGTGCGCGCGACGCGCCGGGGCGGCGAGATCTTCGCGCTCGACGTCCGCAGGAGCGAAGTCGTCGCCAAGCCGCCGCCGCTGTTCGCCACCAATCTGATTGCCGTCGGCGGCTTGGGACAATTCTTTGCTTTGAACGCGGCCTGGGCGTGCCGGTCGACCGAACACGTGCATTCGTCGCACCTCGGGACGGCGACCTACCGGCTCGGGGATTCCGCCTACGACCCGATCCGCGCGATCATCCAGGACGGCGCCCCCCTCGAGGCTCGCGTCACGGAGCTCGACGTCGGGGCAGGAAGGTTGATCCTCCCTGTCGGACTCTCGGGTCTGCGGTTTTTCGCCAGCAACTACAACCTCCGTTTCAGATAGGACACCCAGCTCGTGACCAAAGGCTACTTCGAAGGAAAAGTCGTGTTGTTGACGGGGGCCGCGCAAGGCCTCGGTCGGC
>JAYVBB010000865.1:0-4373 GCA_043750715.1 Pseudomonadota bacterium
CCTCGGCGGCTTTCACCAGCTTTTCCCGCGATCACCTCGATTTCCATCCGACCATGGAACACTACTTCGAAACGAAGATGCGGCTTTACACCGAGCTGACGACGCCCGGCGCCCGGCGCATCTTCTGCGACGGCCTTACCCCGCTCGATCTCAAGCGTTATGGCGAGACGGCCGTAGTTTACGGAGAAAACGCTGCCGCCACGGCGAAAGCCTGGGGCGCTCCCACCTTCTTGGAATTCGCGGAAACGCACTCCGGCTTCGGAGGAACGCATCTCGCTTTTTCGACGGGAAAGGGAGCCTTCGCCGGCGAAGTCCCCTACTTCGCCCGGCATGCCGTCGAGAATTTCGCCGCCGCGTTGTTGACCGCGGAAGCGGGCGCCGGCAAGCGGATCGGGCCCGAACGGTGGAAAAATCTGCGTCCTGTACCAGGCCGTCTCGAACAGGTGGTCGGAAAAAATGGCCCGCAGGTCGTCGTCGATTATGCTCACACTCCGGACGCGCTCGAGAAAACGCTGCAGGTGCTGCGCCCCTTCTGCAAGGGCAAGCTCGCGGTCGTCTTCGGCTGCGGAGGCGACCGCGACAAGGGCAAGCGCCCCGAAATGGGGAAGATCGGCGAACGCCTGGCTGACCGCGTCTACGTGACGTCCGACAACCCGCGCACGGAAAAGCCCGAGGCCATCCTCCAGGATATCATCGGCGGGCTGGACCGGCCGGCCCAGGCCGTGGTCGAGGGGGATCGGGCCAAGGCAATCGCCAGGGCCATCGCCGACGCCCAGCCGGACGACATGGTCCTCGTTGCGGGAAAAGGCCACGAGACGTATCAAATCATAGGGAAAGAAACCCTGCCCTTCGACGACCGGGAGGTAGCGCGGCAGTGTCTCACGTGACTTGGCAAGAATATAAGGCCTGGCTCGGTACGGAGCTCAAAGGCCCCGTACCGGGCGGTCCAGCACCGGAACTCAAGGCCCTGTCGACTGACACCCGCACGGTGAAAGCCGGCCAATGGTTCGTCCCGATCACCGGAGAAAAGTTCGATGGCCACAAATTCATCGCCGACGCGATGAAGCAAGGCGCCGAAGGCTTCTTCTTTTCCGAGAGCCGCAAAGCCGAGCTACCTCCGGAAATCCTGAGCCGGGGTTTACCCGTCGGCGAGCCGCTCGCCGCCTTCCAAAAGCTCGCCGCCGGCTGGCGGCTTTCTCTCAAGGGCTTGAAGCTGATTGGACTGACCGGTTCCACGGGCAAGACGACGACCAAGGAAATGCTCTCCCAGATCCTGAGAGCCGCCGGGCCGACCTTCGCGACCCACGCCAGCTTCAACAACGAGGTCGGCGTCCCGAAAACCCTGCAAAATCTCAGTCCAGATCATCAGTACGCAGTGCTGGAGTTCGGCGCGCGCATGCCCGGCAACATCAAATTCCTTTGCGAAATGGCTGCCCCCGACGTCGTTGGCCTGGTGAACGTCGGCCTCGCCCACCTCGGAATCTTCGGTTCCGTCGAAAATCTCCTGAATACCAAGCTTGAGATCTTCCGCGACAGCCCTCGGCATGCCGTGCAAGTCGCCTTCGCCGACGACCCCCGCATCGTCGCCGGAGCAAAAAACACCGGGAAAAAGACCCTTACTTTCGGTAAAGACGCCGCGGCCGACGTCCGCCTGCTCGACAGTCCCTGGCAGGCCGGCAACGGCACGATGACGGTAATGCTCAGCCTTCTAGGCAAATCCCTAGAAATCCCGTTCGGAGTCGCCCACGAGGTGTTCCCGATAAACGCGGCCGCCGCGGCCGCGCTGGCCACGGCCGCGGGCGTCAGCCCCTCCAACATCGTCAAAGGACTCAGCGGCTTTCGCGGAGTCAAAGGCCGCTACCAGGTTCACCAGGTCGGCAAGCTGGTCCTCGTCGACGACACGTACAACGCCAATCCCGACAGCATGCGCGCTGGCCTCACGACGCTCGGCCGCGCTTTCGCCGGGAAAAAGCTGGTTCTGGTGCTCGGCGACATGCTGGAGCTCGGCGACACGAGCCCTGAAGAGCACCGCAAAATAGGCAAAGAGCGCGTCGCCCCCCTCTCCCCCGAGCTGCTGATCACGGTCGGTCCCGACGCCCGTCACATAGCTGAAGGCGCCAAGGCGGCCGGGCTCGCGGCCGGGAAAATCCGCTGTTTCGCGACCATCGACGAGCTGGAGGCCGCCGGCTTCGACTACGAGAAATCCGGTGATGTCCTCTACGCCAAGGGTTCCAACGGCATCAAGCTCGGCCGCCTGGTCGACCGCCTGCTGGGTGCCCCGTGAAGTGGCTCGTGATCGGCGCCGGCGTGTCCGGCCTCGGAGCCGCGAAGTTCTTGCGCGGCAAGGGCCATGACGTGCGTGTCAGCGAGAGTGCTAAACTCGACGACGACAAGGCCCAGGCGTTCAAAAAGCTCGGCGTCGAGGTCAGGGACGGCGGCCACGACTCATCCCACCTCGACGGCATGGAAAAGGTCGTGCTTTCGCCAGGCCTGCCGGCGACGCACCCGCTCGTCGTCGAAGGGCGCCGGCGTCAGCTCCCGCTGATTTCCGAGATCGATCTCGCGCTGGAAAACTACCGGGGCAAAGTCATCGCCGTCACGGGAACCAACGGCAAGAGCACGACCTGCGCCATGCTCGGCCATCTGCTGGCCAAGCTCGACCGCCTGGTCGGCGTCGGCGGCAACTTCGGCGATCCGCCGACCGCCATGCTGGCAGAAGGGCGCACGCCCGAATTCCTGGTACTCGAGCTGTCTTCGTACCAACTGGAACAGTCGTTCCAGGTTCGCCCGGAAGCGGCGGTATTCACAAGTTTTTCCTACGACCACTTGGCTCGTCACGGCTCACTCGAAGCCTATTTCGCCGCGAAGTGGAAGGTCTTCGAGCAGCAGACCGCGGGACAACTTGCCGTCCTGCCCGCTTACGTCGACGCCATCGCGAAAAAGGGCGGCCTGCGCTTTCCCTCAGGAGTGAAAGTAGTGCACGCGGAAGGCGCGCACAACGTTCTCAACGCCAATTTCGCGACGACCGTCGTCGGCCATCTCCTCGGCAAGGATCCCCGGACGCTCCTGCCGCTGCTCGCCGACTTCCGCGCGCTACCCCATCGCTGCGAACCGGTCGGAACCGTCCCTGGTGGTCCAGTCGTCAACGACAGCAAGTCGACCAACGTCGAATCGACGCTCGTCGCGCTGCAAAGCATGGACCGACCCGTCATCCTGATGATGGGAGGTCAGGGAAAAGGCGAGCCTTATGCGCCTCTTCTTGCGGAAAAAGCCAAAATCGCGCGCCTCGTCACCTTCGGTGCTTCCGGCAAGGAGATAGCCGACCAGCTTCGCGAGAAAATCCCGCTTCATGAGTTTCCGACCCTCACCGCCGCACTCGACGCGATTGGTGGCATACTGGAGAAACACGCACATGGGGTGCTTTTCTCGCCCGGCTGCGCGAGTTTCGACGAGTTCCGAAACTACGAACACCGCGGCGAAGTGTTCAAGAAGGCGATGGCGAGGCACCTGACCCGCTAGCGCCCGGAGGTCGAAGATGACCGCAGCGAAGGCGCCTTTTCCCTACCACAAAGCCCTGATCGCCGTCGTCGGTCTGCTGACGACGATCGGGCTCATCGCCATTTATGCCGCGTCTTCCCTCAAAGGGGCGCAGCAGTTCGGCGACGAGTTTCTGTTCTTCCGGAAGCAGGCGGTGGCGGCGCTCATCGGTTTTGCCGTGGTGTTCGGCATGCAGTTCGTGCCGTTTCGCTATATCGAGCGGGCGACGCTGCCGATCCTCGGCCTCGCGTTTTTCCTGCTCGGGCTGATCTTCGTGCCGGGCATGTACACGAAAGTCGGCGGCGCTTCGCGCTGGCTGAACCTGCCCTTCATCGGCGGTCAGCCGTCGGAGCTCGCCAAGCTCGCTGTCGTGCTCTTTCTCGCGAAAAACCTGAGCCGACCGCAGAGCGACATGGCGAATTTCCAGCGCGGGATCCTGCCGAACCTCGTCGTTTTTCTCGGGATCACGGGGCTTTTGCTGGTGCAAAAGGACCTCGGCACGCCCGTGCTGCTTTTCGTCGTCACGTTCTTCATGTTGTTCGCGGCCGGCGTCAGCCGCAAATTCATCCTCGGGGCCGTCGCCTCGTTCGTCGCGGCGATCGTCGGCGCCGTGATCTTCGAGCCGTACCGCGGGGCGCGCATCACGAGCTTTCTCCCCCCCTGGGAAAACGTGAAAGGCTCGGGATTTCAGATCATCCAGAGCTTCGTCGCGTTCCAGAACGGCGGTCTTTTCGGCGCCGGGCTCGGAGAATCCAAGCAGAAACTCTTCTTCCTACCGGAAGCGCACACCGACTTCATTCTCTCGGTGATCGGCGAAGAACTGGGCCTGGTCGGCG
>JAYVBB010000866.1:0-7528 GCA_043750715.1 Pseudomonadota bacterium
GCTGGAGGCGGTCGTCGCCGACGGCGGCGGCGGCACCCAGGGCTTCTTCGAGATCGCCCTGCTCGAGGATCTTTTTGGAGCGCTCCGCTTCCTTTGCCCACATGCCGGCCAGGCAGTCGGCCTGCAGTTCGAGCTGGACGGACTTACCCTCCGCCTTGTTCATGATTCCCAGCAGGTTTTGCACGTGGTGACCTACCTCGTGGGCGATCACGTACGCCTTGGCGAAGTCGCCAGAGGCGCCGTACCGCTGCTCGAGATCCTTGAAAAAGGCCAGGTCCAGGTAAACCTGATGGTCGCGCGGGCAATAGAACGGCCCGACGGCGGAATCCGCCCTGCCGCAGGCCGACTGCACGGCGCCGGAGAAGAGCACCAGCTTCGGCTCTTCGTAGGTCGCGCCCGCGCGCTTGAAGACCTCGTTCCAGACGTCTTCCGTGTCGGCCAGGACGACGGCGGCGAACTCCTGCTCTTCGGTGCGCGCGGTGGCATCGAGCGGTTCCCGCTGCGAGCTGCCGCTGTCGAGGATTGCCCCCGGGTCGCCGCCCATGAGGGCGTAGATAACGGCGATCACGATGCCGCCGAGGCCGATCGCCCCGCCACCTTTGGCTAGCGAGACGTTGCTGCTCTGTCTTTGACCTTGCCATCTCATGAGGAGTCCTCCGGCTGGTAATGCCTGCAGTGGACTTAGCAAAAGACGGGCCAGGCTAGATCAGACTCTGCGGATCGACGTCGATCTTGAGCCGGACGTCCCCGGAAGGCTTCGCGAAAACCTGCTGGAAGGCGGCGACCAGCTGGCGCACCGCGTCGACGTGATCCGACGAGAAGATCACGGTGCGCCGATGCCGCGACCGGATCGTTTCGATCGGCGGCACGCCTGGTCCGAGGATGCGCACCTTCGCCAGCAGGTCCGGCTTGAGCTGCGCCATTTGCTCGACCCAGCGTTCGATCCGGCGGCAGAGCTCGACGAGCCGGGGTTTGTCCGGAGAATTGAATTCGATGGCGATCATCCGCGAGAACGGCGGGTAAGCATGCTGCTGGCGGAACTTCAGCTCCCGCTCGGCGAACTCGTGATAATCCTGCTTGATCGCCGAGTGGACGACCGGGTGCGACGTGCGCATCGTTTGAATCATCACCCGCCCCGGGAGCTCCGCCCGGCCCGCCCGGCCCGAAGCCTGAACCAGCAGCTGGAAGGTGCGTTCGCCCGCGCGGAAGTCGGGGAGTCCCAGCAGCTGGTCGACCTCGAGAATGACGATGAGCGTGACGTTCGGGAAGTCGTGGCCCTTGGCAAGGATCTGTGTTCCGACCAAGATGTCGATCTTGCCGTCGCGGAAGTCCGAGAGGGTTTTCGGCAGTAGATCCCGCTGCACGACGCTATCGGAGTCGAGCCGGACGATGCGGGCCTTCGGCAGAAGCCTCTGCAAGCAGTCCTCGGCCTTCTGGCTCCCGTAGCCGACTGAGACGAGCGTCTGGTCGGGCTTCTCCTGCACGATCTTGCTGACGGTCGTCGAGTAGTCGCAGTAGTGGCAGCGCAGCACCGTCGAACGCGCATGCAGCGTCAGGCTGATGCTGCAGTAGGGACACTGCACCGCCTTTTTCTCTTCGAGCGAGAAGAGGTAGTAGGCATAGCCGCGGCGGTTGACGAGCACGATCGCCTGCCGGCCGTCGGCGCGGTTTTGCTCGAGCGCCTGAATGACGCGCGGGTCGATCGGCACGTCTTCGGAGTCGGGCGAGCCGACGACCGTACCCTTGCGCTTCGCTTTGTCGTCGGTGGTGATCAGCTCGACTTCGGGGAGCGGACGACCGGTGACGCGCTCGGGCATTTCCAGCAGTGTGTAACGTCCTTGCAGGGCGTTGTTGTAGCTTTCCATCGACGGCGTCGCGCTGCCGAGCACGACGGTGGCGTTTTCGAGCTTGCCGCGCAGCACCGCGACGTCGCGCCCGTTGTAGGTCAAGCCGGTCGACTGCTTGTAGCTGCCGTCGTGCTCTTCGTCGACGAGGATCAGTTTCAATTTTTGGAACGGGCCGAAGACCGCCGAACGCGGCCCGATCAGAATCCGGGCTTCGCCGGCGCGCACGCGCGAGAGCTCCGCCCAGCGGTCGGGATCGCTCATCGCGGAATGGACCACGGCGACCTGGCCCGGGAAGCGGCGCTCGAACACGCGCGTCATCTGGGGCGTCAGCGAGATCTCGGGCACGAGCACGAGCGCCTGCGCTTCCGCTTCGAGCTCCATCGCCGCCGAGATCAGACGCAGATACACCTCGGTCTTGCCCGAGCCGGTGACGCCGTGCAGGAGGAACACCGACGATTTCGCGTTTGTCAGACCGGTTGTCGTGACCTGCTCGACGAGCGCCTTCTGCTTCGCCGTGAGCACGGGCGGCGTCGCCGGAGCCGCGGTCGCCAACGCGGGATCAGTGACGTGCGTGGATTCGGAGGCGCGCGCCCGCATCGAGCTGCCCCGGCTCAACGTGACGAGGCCGAGCTTCATCAGGTCTTTCACGGGGAGCCGCGGCAGAGTCGCGTCGGCTGCCCACAACTTTTCCAGCTTGGACGTCAGGGTGGCGGCCGCGAGCTGCTTTTTCTTCCGGTCGAAGACCTTCGCCAGCAAATGGCTCGCCGGCGTCGTCGCGACCAGAATCGCGTCCTGACCCGCCGGAGTCAGCTCGTAAGTTTCCTTCACGACCTTGGTCGTCCCGGCCGGCAGCATCGTGCGCAGCACCTCGCCCAGCGGGTGCATATAATAGGTACTGATCCATTTCGCGATTTCGAGGACCTGGGGGCTGTAGACTGGGTGCTGGTCGATGATCGATTCGACGCTTTTCAGCTCGATTCCGGAGCCTTCCGCCAGGGCCGCGGCCGGACCGAGGGCCACGCCGACCACCCGCCGACGCCCGAAAGGCACGAGGACGCGGGTCCCCGCGGCCACCGGATGGTCGGCTTTGTAGGTGAAGGTCCTGGCCAGCGGCGTCGGTACCGCTACCTCGATCTCGCTCATGCTTCTTCACTAACCACTTGGTATGATTTACGCTTTTCGGCAGCCTTGTCCACAGGGGGACGGCCGCGGCCAGCATACCCGGCTTTCTCCCTCTTTATCCACGACTTTGACCCTCCTTTCCCGCTTGCCCGGGGGGTACCTTTCGGGTATTTTTCACGGCTCTCGATTCCCTTGGAGTATGTGAATGGCCATCATCCCTAAGAACACCAAGAAGAAACGCCGCCGTTTCATGCTGCGCCGCAAGCGTACGCTCGATCCGAGCATCTCGATCGACTACAAAAAGCCGGATACGCTGAAGCGCTTCATCACCGATCGCGGCAAGATCATTCCGCGCCGCATTTCTGGCGCGACCGCTGCTCAGCAGCGCGCGATCACCACCGAAATCAAACGCGCCCGTTATCTGGCGCTGCTCCCCTACTCCGTGGCTCACCGTGCCGAGCGCGGCTTCTCCGGCGAAATGGCCGCGGCAAACGCCTCGACCAGCTTCCGTGACCAACGTCCGGGCGGCCGTCCGTTCGGCGACCGTGGCGGCTTCGGTGACGGCCCTCGTCGCGACCGTGAAGACGGCGAAGGCGGCGGCGGTCGTGAAGACGGCGACGGCGGCGGTGGCGGCGGCGGTGGTGGTGATGACTTCGGCGGCGGCCGGGAGGAGTAAGACAATGTCCAGGAAATGCCTATCCGGAAAAACCGTGCTGGTCGGACACCGCGTGTCCCACTCGAACAGAAAGACCAAGCACCGCTTTCTCCCGAACCTCCAGAAGAAACGCTTCTGGTCGGATTCCCAGAAAAAATTCGTGACGATCCGCGTCGCCGCCTCTACCATCCGTACGATCGACAAAGTCGGTCTGGATGCGTTTCTGCGCCGCACTAGCGCCGTCGCCTGCTAACCAAAAAGGAATTTGACCATGGGTCGTGGTGATAACCGTCGCAGCAAGAAGCACCGCCAACGCAAAGCGTGGCGCCGCATGAAAGTCCGGCTAAAGAAGAAGATCGACACGGGCAAAGCGGCCAAAGGCAAGAAGAAGTAATCTGCGAGAAGCAGTAAGATCGAGGCACCCCATCGGGTGCCTTTTTCTTTTGGAGCTCGCATGCGCCGCCTGCTGCTGATCTTGTGTTCGTCCTTCTGTCTGGGAGCCGCGGAAATGAAGGACTGGTCCAAGATCGACGTCCTGATGAAGGAGCAGAAGTTCCAGGAAGCCCTGGATGCCGTCGAGCCGCATCTGGCGGTGGCCGCCAAGGCCAAGAATGACACCGAGTGGGCCAAGACCCTGATCCTTGCCGTCCAGCTCAAGACCGCGCTCGGGGGCGCCGAGACTGCCGTCCGCTTTCTCAAGGACCAACCCTGGCCCAAGTCCAAACTGCCACACCTGACGGTTCAGCTCTTCTACGCCCGGACGTTGACCAATTACATCCAAACCTACGGCTGGGAAATCCGTCAGCGGGAGAAAGTCGAAAGCAAAGGCGCGGTTGACCTCAAAGCCTGGACCGTCGACCAGATCAACGCGGAGGCCTTGAAAGCCCTTTATGAGGCGTGGAAAGACCGGGTGGAGCTTTCGAACGAGCCGCTCGCCGCACTCAAGGATTATCTCGAGCCCAACAACTATCCCGCCGGAATCCGCTCCACGCTGCGCGACGCCCTGTCCTACATGCTCGTCGAACAGCTGGCGGACACGACGACCTGGACTCCGACCGAAGCGAACGAGAAGCACAAACTCGACACCAAGGCGATGCTGCGCGGTCCGACCGACGGCGTCCATCCTTTGCAGCGCGCCCTCAGCGTGCTCGACGATCTGGAAGCCTGGCACAAAGGCGCGGGGCACGAAAACGCGACCCTGGAAGCGCGCCTGACACGCGTGAAAATTCTCAACGCGGCGATTCCGGACGCGGAAAAGACCAAAGATCTAGTCCGTTACTTGAGCGAGTATTTGCCTGGCAAAAAGAGTCTGTCGTGGTGGCCGATGGGCATGTACCTGAAGGCGACGTTGCAGCGTCAGACCGGAGATCTGGTAGACGCGCTCAAGACCGCGCGCGAAGGCGGCGGCCCTTGGAACGCAGCCCTCGCGGCGGAGCTCGAAGCGCCTTACTACTCCGTGCAAGCCATGCAGAGTGACGGCTTGAAGCGACGCTCGCTGGAAATCCGGCACAAGAATCTGAAGACGCTGCATTTCAAAGCCTATGCCCTCGATCTGCTGCAATCGGTCGAAGAACGTCACGAGTACGGCGTCCTCCCCGACACCCGCGAATACGAACGGTTCAAGAAGCGCAAACCCGATGCGACATGGTCGGTGGACTTGCCGGCGACCCCGGATCTCCTGGAGCATCAGACCTTCGTCACTCCGCCTTTTACGAAGCCCGGCCTCTATTATGTCGTCGCGGCGGAGTCTCCCGACTTCAAGGCGCGGCGGCTCGGCATCACCGGCGTGCCGATGGTGATCAGCGACTTCGTCATGATGAGTCGGACCGAAGCCGGCCAGCTCCACGTCACCGTCGTCAAAGGGCAGGCCGGCGAACCGGTCGCTGACGCCAAGGTCAAACTCTACCAATTCCAGTACGGAAAGAAAGCCAAGTTCAAGTCGGAAGCGACTTCGGACAAACGCGGCGAACTGCATTTCAACGCCACGACGACCGACTACGCGTCGTATTTTATCGTGGGGGAGAAGGACGGCCAGGGCTTCATCGATCCGGACCAGCAGTATCTGCAGCCGGAAAACCAGGAAAAGTCCCGGCGCTCGTCCTTCCTTTACACCGACCGGAGCATCTACCGCCCGAATCAAAAATTGCAGTGGAAGGTCGTCGCTTACCAGGGAAAACCCGGCACCGGCAACTTCACGGTGGTACCGAACCAAAACGTCGTCGTGACGCTGCTCGACGCCAACTACCAGGAAGTCAGCAAGCTTACCGTCAAGACGAACGACTTTGGGTCGGCGGCCGGCGAGTTTCCCATTCCGGCGGGCAGACTCCTCGGAGCCTGGCACCTGCAGTCCACCTTCGGAGGCAACGGCCAGAGCGTTCGCGTCGAAGAGTACAAGCGACCGACGTACGAAGTCTCCTTCAAGGATCCGACCGAGCCCTTGCGCCTCAACCGGCTGGCGAAGCTGAAAGGCGACGCCCGCTACTACTTCGGCATGCCGGTCACGGCCGGCAAAGTCCAATGGCGGGTAACCCGCCAACCCGTCTACAGCTGGTGGTGGCACTACTACTTCGCCCCCGACGCCTCGACTCAGCCGCAAACGATCGCGACCGGATCGGCGAAGCTGGACGATCAAGGTGCGTTCGAAATTTCGTTTCTCCCGTCCGCCGAAGAAAAAACCGGCAAGGCCGCCCAAGGCGTCACGTACAACTATGTCGCCACCGCGGATCTGACGGACGAGGGCGGGGAGACCCGCACGGCCACGCGCTCGTTCCGTCTGGGTTACGTGTCGATCGAAGCGAACGTCAGCACGGCCGTGGGCTTCGTGTCCGCGGGCGGTAAGGCGAAGTTCACCGCGCACCGGTCGTCGCTCGACGGCCTCGGCCGCGAGGGAACGGGCAAATTCCGGATCCTCGAACTGAAGCAACCCGAGAAAGTCGTGCCACCCGCGGACCTGCCTTTGCCCAAGGACGAAGGCCAAAGACCGCGACACGACCCCCAGTACGACGTCGCCTCGGAGCTTTTTCGTTGGGCGGACGGGGCCGAGAAAGCGCATGGAGCGTTGAAGCACGGGGAGAACGGCGACGCGTCGTTCGAAGCACCGGAGCTCCCGGCAGGCGTCTACCGCGTCCGGTACGAAACGCCCGACGACTTCGGGGCGACGGCGGAGGCGTCCACCGAGTTCATCGTCGCGGCGAAGGACACACCTTTGGCCCTGCCGGCCGCGCTGTTCGCCCAGGAGACGACGGTGCCCGTCGGCGGCAAAGCCCGCATCTTCTGGCACTCCGGTCTTGCGGGTCAGACCGTCTTCTTCGATCTCGTGAAGGACGGCCAGGTCAAAGACCGCCAGATCCTGAAACCCGGCAGCGGTGATCTGATCGAGATTCCCGTCGGCGAAGGCGATCGCGGCGGCTTTGCCGTGACCCTGACTCTGGTGACCGACCATCAGCTGATCCGCCTGCAGCAAGGAATCAGCGTCCCCTGGGACAACAAGCAGCTCGCCGTCGAGTTCCAGACCTTCCGCGACACGTTCAAGCCCGGAAGCAAGGAAACCTGGCGCGTCAAAATTCTCGGCAAAGACATCGGCAAGGCTTCCGCCGAAGTGCTCGCTTACATGTACGACAAGAGCCTGGACTTCTTCGTCGGGCACGACGTCCCCTCCGGGGCATCGCTACTCCCCTACCACGGCTCGACGCCTTACGTTCGTTCGAGCCTGGGTTTGGCGTCCGGCCAAACCCTGGAAGGACCGTCCGAGTATGGCGAGCAAACCCCTCCCGCGTTCGTCGGCGACGAGCTGAAGTTCTTCGACGACTACGGCATTGGCGGCATGGGTAGTCGCGGCTATTCGCTGGGCCGCTACCCGATGAAGAAGCGGGCGATGAACCTCGACGCCACGAAGGCCGCCCCC
>JAYVBB010000867.1:0-5199 GCA_043750715.1 Pseudomonadota bacterium
TCCATGACGTCGCCGTCACGGACCACGTATTCCTTGCCTTCCGAACGCAGCTGGCCCAGGTCCTTCAGCTTCGCCTTCGAGCCCGCCTTGACGAGGTCCTCGATCGAGAACACGTCGGCGCGGATGAAGCCCTTCTCGAAGTCCGAGTGGATCTTGCCGGCAGCCTGCGGCGCCCGGTCGCCTTGGTGGATCGTCCAGGCGCGCGTCTCTTTTTCCCCGGCGGTAAAGTAAGTCATCAGCTTGAGCGTCCGGTACCCGGCGCGGATCAGGGAATTCAGCCCGGGCTCGGTCATGCCGAGGCCGGCGATCATTTCCTTGCGGTCGTCGGGCGGCATCGTCGAGATCTCTTCCTCGAGCTTGCCGCAGAGGAGGATGACTTCGGCGCCTTCCGTCTTCGCGTGGGCCCGCACGGCCGTGGTGTGGACGTTGTCCGTCTTGCCGTCGGCCATGCTTTCGTCGACGTTGCAGCAGTAAATTGCCGACTTCGCCGTGAGCAGGTGGAGGTCGCGCCAGGCGTCGAGCACTTCGAAGATGTCGCCGACGAACGGCTGCACGTCGAAGGTGCGGCCGGGTTTCAGCGCCTGGAGGTGCGAGTATAGCGCGTCGAGCATCGCGACGATCGCGATGTGCTCTTTTTTGCCGGCCTTGAGCATTTTCCGGTAGCGGTCGAGCGACTTCTCCACGGTGCTGACGTCCGCGTAGACCAGCTCGGCGTGGATCGTCTCGATGTCGCGCACGGGGTTGACCGAGCCCTCGACGTGGGTGATGTCCGAGTCCTCGAAGCAGCGCACGACGTTGACGATCGCGTCGGTGGCGCGGATGTGGCCCAGGAACTGGTTGCCCAAGCCCTCACCCTGCGAGGCGCCGCGGACGAGGCCCGCGATGTCGACGAACTCCATGCTCGCCGGCACGATCTTGTTCGTCTTGATGATCGCCGTGATGACGTTCAAGCGTTCGTCGGGGACGTCGACGCGACCGACGTTCGGGTCGATCGTGCAGAAGGGATAGTTCGCCGAGGCAGCGCCGGCCGCCGTCAATGCATTGAAGATCGTCGATTTGCCGACGTTAGGCAGTCCCACGATGCCGCAATTGAAACCCACTGCTTATCTCCGCATGTTGATGAATTGCATCGGAACCTTGATGTTGGCGCCTTTGAGCATCTGGATCGTCGCCTGCAGCTCGTCGATGCTCTTAGCCGTCACCCGCACCTGCTCGTCTTGGATCTGGGCCTGGACCTTGAGCTTGCTTTCCTTGATCGCCTTGGTGATTTCCTTGGCGCTGTCCTTGTCGATGCCGGATTTGAGCTCCAGCATCTGGCGGATCATGTTGCCCGAGGCGACCTCTTCCTTGTCGTACTTCATGCAGCGCAGGTCGATGCCGCGCTTGGCCATCTTCATCTCGAGGATCTGGTGGATGGCCCTGAGCTTCATGTCGTCGTCGGCCATGATCTTGACCTTCTTCTCGTCATGATCGAGCTCGATCTCGGACTTGCCGCCTTTGAAGTCGAAGCGGGAACCGATTTCTTTCTGGGCCTGGTTGACGGCGTTTTCCACTTCCATCATGTCCAGGTCGCTGACTACGTCGAATGACGGCATCACCTATCCTTACGGGTCGGGCTGGATTGAACCGGGAACCTCTTATAATCCATCGACGCCATTAAGAGAATCCCGGTGCTGGCGTCTACCCCAGCTGGGCGGAACAGGCAATCAGATTGCATATTTATTCAGCACGACCTACCCTTTTTAGATGCTCCGCCTGCGCTCCATTCTGCTCTCCCTCGCCGTGCACGTCGTGGTTCTCTTGGCCGTCTGGACGGTCGCGCCGGGCCTATTCGAGCCGCGGAAACCCGTGGCTTTGCCGCCGACGGTCAAAATCCGCATCATCGAGACGCGGGCCGAGGCGCCGCCACCGCCCAAGACGGCGCCGGCGAAAGCCGCGCCCAGGCGCGCTCCCCGGGCCGTCCCGAAAGCGTCCGTCCCCGAGCGCAAAGCGGAACGGTACGAGGATTTGTTTCCCTCTTACGCCGCGAGTCCCGCGCATACACCGGCAACGGCGGAAGCGACGGACTCGCCGGCCGGCACCTTCGATCCGGAAGGCGACGCCATTCCGGTAGCGGAGCAAAACCGCAACCTGAACGAGCTGGAAACGTTCGCACGCGGACTCGCCGAACGCCTCTCGATCCCTGATTCCGTGAAAGCGCTGACTCCGCGGGGCCGGGCGACGCTCCGCCTGGAACGGCGAGCCACAGGCTGGCACGTCGCGGCGGTGACGGGCGAGCCCTACTACCGCTCGATCCTGTTCGAGACGCTCGCGGCCTTGCCGCCCCGCGGCTATCTGTTCACGCTTTTGGACGCGACCACCTACCAGTCGGTCCGCATCGCGTTCACGCTCACCCCCGTATCCTCGCTCGACACCATGGCCAAGCCCGTCTCCGTTTCGACGCGCTCCAACCAGGTGCTCCTGGCGGTGACCCACAAACACGTCGATGACAAGTGGCAGCTCCTCGGCGCAATCGACAACGCCGAAGGGGACGACGCCGTGGGGGCGAACCTGATCGGCGTCGGCCAGCTGCTCTGGGACCGCTTCCACCAGAGCGATCCGGCCGAAGACCTCGACGCCAAACGCCTGCGCCTGTCGCCGGCTTTCGTGCGGCCTATCGGCCGCTGACGAAGCGGCGGTCCTGAGTTAGAATTCAAGCAAATCCCCAGCATTCGAAGAGGGCCCCGTGAAACGATCATTGCTCCTGGTGCTCGCCACCGCCACCTTCTTCAGCTGCAAGACGTCGGCTCCGCAGGGCAGCAGCGTCAAGGCGGACGTCCCGCGGTTCGGCGCCAAGGCCGACCCGAGCGCGCAGTTCGTCGGCTTCAACTTCGACTGGGACGACAACATCTTCAACATGCCCACCCGGATCATGATCTGGAACAAGAAGCTGGGCCGTGAGGTCGGCTTCTCGACGGCCGAGTGGGCTCTTGTGCGGCAAAAAGTCGGCAAGGCCATCACGCCGACGCCCGAAGACGAGAAGTTGATCCAGGAGAAGCTCGGCCAGGCCGACACCTGGGAGGGCTTCGAGATGCGCGCCGACGCGCTGCGCAATTTCGGCGACGACGACGGCCAGAATCACTTCCTGAACGACGTCGAGCGCGGCATGCAAGGGTCCGGTTGGGAAGGCCCGAGCTGGGAGGCCTTCGTCGAAGCAACGTCGCGCGTCGAAACCGCCGCCGAAACGACCATCATCACGGCACGCCTGCAGTCCCCGAAGACGATCCACCAGGCGCTGGAGCGCCTCCAGCAAAAGGGCGTCATCCTCTACGTGCCGCCGGAGGAGAACATCTATCCGGTCGCCTACCCGGGTATCGCTCCGCGCTACCGCGCGTCGGCGAGCAGCCCGTCGGAAGCCAAGGCGGTCGTCATGACCGATCTCCTGGACAAAGTGCAGGCCCGGCCTTTCGGCGCCACGGCCCAGGCCGTCGTCGACCAGAACAACAAGGGATCGAAGATCCTGCACCTTTGGGGATTCTCGGACGACGACTGGGGCAACTTCTCCGCCGCCGTCACGAACCTCCAGAAAGCCATGAACGCGAACCCGGTCCGCTGGGACAAGATCAAGATCACGGTCTTCTTTACTGGCACGAACAACTCCGAGCACCAACCCCAGGTAGTCGTGCTGACTTTGCCTGACGGCAAGGGCGCGCCGAGCGGCGTGCGGGACCTCCAGTCGACGGAGCTCAACGAGCGGGCGGACCTCAGCTGGGACTGAGGCCGGAGTTTGCCTTTGGCCGGGAAGTTTATATAATCCATGGAAGCCATTACCAGTTTCCTGGATTTTTACGCATGTCGACCCGGCGCCTTTTCGCACTGCTGCTGCTGCTGCTCGCCGCCACCGCCTTGGCGCCGCCCGGTCACGCCAAAACCGCCGGCATGACTCCAGCCAAGGTGAAGGCGATCAAGAAGACCCGGAAAAGCTTCGAGAACTGCCGCAAGGACGCCCTAGCCCAGCTCAAGGCCGGCACGATCAGCAAGAAAAAGTTCGAGATATCGCTGAACGCCTGCAAGGAAAGCTTCCCCGGGGCGAGCCTCTACATCACCTGCAAAAAGCAGGCGATCAAGTCCGGCGAGAGCAAGAACGTCGATTCCCAGCAAGCGATCGAGCAGTGCAAACGCTACCTGCTTGCGACCAGCTTCGACCCGGAAGAGCCGGTGCCGTTCTTCGTCGAGGCAGGCCAGGTCTACTTCGCCGGCATCGGCATGAACAAATCGCTCCCCGTCTCGGCGCTCAACCCGCCGAACTTCACCTGCGAGAAGCTCCAGGAAGTGGCGCGGAGTCCCGCGTCGGCGAAGTACTATCTGTTCGGCAACCATCCGCGCACCTTCGCCGGTCTCGCGGAAAAAAAGGGCCCCGACCTCGTCAAAGCCCTGAAGTTCACCAAGCCCAAAAAAGACGGCTTCGACGTGCCGGGCTTCGGCCGGATCTTCGGCGACCCGAAGAGCATGACCGGCACCGCCTTCTTCCCGATGGCCAGCTGCGACCTCGAGAGCGAGCCCGGCGACATCTTCTCGGGCCTCTCGGCGTACTATCTGCTGGACTCCGCCGGCAGCGCGGTGACGCCTTATTTCGGCATCGTGTACTTCAAGGCGGAGCAGGAAAAAATCACCACTGCCAAGCTGTCCGCGGCGCTGATCCGCCTGCTCGGCAACAACTTCAAAGCGCAGTCGAAAGACACCCTGACGACGTTCATCGCCGCGGGCCAGGTCACCGAGACGGAAGCCGACGACGACAAGGATCCGAAGAACCTCTGCAAGCAGCCGCGCCAGCACCGGTTCGTCGGCGTGATCCAGGGCAAGGAAGGCTCACCGAAGAAGCCGGAATACATGATCCTGGCGAACGTCAAGGCACTCTGCGACTTCGGCGATCGTCTCGGCAAGCGTCTCACCGAATAGATTGGTAAATTGGGGTCAGGCACCTGACTGTCCCCCCGAATGCGCCGGTCTTCAGGAATTCGCCTACCGCCGTGAGGGCCTTCGGACTCATCGTCAGCGTGTGGCTCCAGTTCACGACCATGTGGTCGACGTGGCCGGCATGCATCGTGTCTTCGCGCCCGACCAAATGGTCGAAGCGCGCCGCCATGACGCCGACCTCGACGTGCTTCGGCAGCGGGTCGAGGCCCTTGAAGTCCTTCACGTAGGACATTTCGAGGGCCA
>JAYVBB010000868.1:0-8850 GCA_043750715.1 Pseudomonadota bacterium
ACTTCCTGGCGAATCCCCTGGTCCACAAAGCGTTGTCGCGCGAGTTCGGTTCGGATGCCGCGGCGACCGCCGCGCTCGAAGATCTCGCGGTGAGCGCGCCGGGTACGGTGGAAGAATGGCTTGTCGCGACGGCGACCCGCGAGACGCCCCGCCACTGGCTTTCGATCCTCCCCGAAAACCACTCCCTCGTCGGGATCTATCCCATTGCGATGGCATACGTGCTCGGCCTTCACCTGACGGTGCGGCTGCCGCGGCGATTCGAAGCGAAGACGAGTTTTCTACAGATCTTCCTCGACGCCCTGATCGAGCTGCCGGATTCGCGCATCGACACCCTACCGTCGAGCTTCCGCATCGGAGAGCGCGCGTTCGACGCCGCCGGCGTCATGATCTACGGCAGCGACGAGACCGTCGCAGCGCTGCGGGCTCAGCTAGCGGGCCGGGTCGTGCAGGGATTCGGCAATCAGACCGTTTTCACCGCTTTTACCGCGGCGGACGTGCCGGCGCTGGTTCGCGACGCTTTGAGTCTAGGCCAAAGAGGATGCCTGGCGACACGGGTCGCCGTGACGAGCGACCGCTCGCTGACCGAAGAGGCGCTTGCCGCGTTGATTGCCCAGGCAGGCGCGCGGTTTTGGGACGCCCCGCTGGATTGGCGCACACGCGTCGGCCTGGACGGCGCCGCTCTTGCCCTGGAAGCGATCGAATTCCGGCTGCACGAAACCGAAGATCCTGCCGCGCCGCTCGTCGCGACGCGCGTCGTCCCGCGATTCTCCGACGTCACGCCGGACCTTCTCCGCGACGCCGTGTCGCGCCATCCGTTCGTCATTCCCGTTCTGATCGTCGACGAGCAGGTCACGCCTGCATTTGTCAAGACGGCGACCGCGGAAACTCCGCTAACGAAATCTCGTTACCGGGGGCTGTCATTCCGCGATGTTGGCGAGGCCAACCGTCCCGCTTGGGATGGTTCCCATGAGACCGCGACACTCTTCTCCCCCTACTAATTGCCACCCTCTACCGCGCGAAATTTCGTTCGTGTTATCATCACGGATACACGGAAAAACCAGCATCTTTCGCCGCACACGTGGGTTTCGCTTCATGAAGAAGAAGAATGCGCGTCCTGCTCTCTCGTCGCCGACGCCTTCGGCCGGAGCAGTCCGCTCTCCTCGCCGCCCGACGTTTCACGTTGCGCCCGAATGGTTTCATCCGTTGCTTCTTCAACCGAAGAGCAAGCACAAAGTTCTGACCAGGGAAGAGCTGGGAGAATTCGCGTACGACTACTACGACCGCTTCCTGCCGTTCTTCACGAACCAGGAAGAAGGGTCGCTCGAAGCGGAAGTCGGGATCGAGTTCACCGTGCGGATGCGCCAGAAGCTCGGCCTCGCTTATCTCTTCGAGCACAAGATCCGTCTCAATCAGGCTTATTTCGCCGAAGATCCGTCGCTGCTTCCCTACACGCTGTTCCACGAGATGACGCATCTGTGGCTCTACGACTGCCTGCTCGATCCGGGACATACGCGCCGTTTTTACAATAAAATGGCCGAGTTCGAATCGACCGGATTGCCCATCGATCCCGACGTGCACATCCATACCCGCGTCGCTCCGGAAGGCAAATTCGTATATACTTGCCCTAATTGCAGGAATCGCTGGTACTTGCGCGACCGCCTAAGGTATGCGATCTACTGCGGTCACTGTTTCGACAAGGAAGGGGTCGAGTACTACGCCAAGCGGCTGAAGACTCCGTCCCGGCCTGACGCCCGAGAACCCGATGCGGACTCGGCCGCCTAAGGGAAGATCATGCGTCCATTCATCACTAACCTCGTCCGCGGCGCCCTGATCGCCGCCGGACTCTCCGGCGCTCAGGCGTCGGCGCAGATAACGATGGTCCCCGGCTCCTTCGGCGAAGCGTTCTCCAAGGTGCCCTTCGTGTCGCCGGCCAACTTCTCGGCTTCGCTCCTCGCGCAGCAGCAGAAGGACGCGGCGATCAAGAAGTTCTGCGCCGAGGTGAACAAGCACTTTCGCCGCTACCGGTGGCCGGAAGACGCCTGCGGCAAAGTGAAGTGGCAGGTCGACCTGAAGTCGCCGGGCGGCAGCCCGCTCGTCTACACGGAATTCGGCAACGGCACGGAAACGACGCTGATGCTCGGCGGCGTCCACCCCGAAGAGCTGACCCCCGTCCAAATCGCGTTCCGCATGGCGCGCCACCTTACGGAAAATCCGACCGTCCTCAACGCGAACGTGCACGTGATCATCGCCCCGCTGGTCAACCCGGACGGCTTCCTCCGCGAAGTGCCGACGAGAACCAACGGCAACGGCGTCGACCTGAACCGGAACTTCTTCACTCTCGACTGGTACAACAACGCCCAGAAGCTCTGGCGCGAGCGCCGCCAGAAAGTCCTCGCCCACTTCCCCGGCTACTTCCCGAACTCCGAGATCGAGACGATCTTCCAGATTCACCTGATCGACCGCTTCCACCCCGACAAGATTCTGTCGATCCACGCGCCGCTCGGCTTCCTCGACTACGACGGACCGGGCGACGGGCAGATCGAGATGACGCCGACCGAGCTGCGCGCCAAGCGCCTGGTCAAAGCGATCTCGGAAAAGTCGAAGAACTACAAAGTCGTCGACTACACGTTCTACCCCGGTTCGCTCGGCAACTACGCCGGCAACGAGCGGCACATTCCGACCGTCACGCTCGAGCTCGAGACGACCGAGCCGTCCAAGGTCGAGACGTACTGGACACAGTTCCTGCCGGGAATGATGCAGTCCATTCATTACCCTTTCAGTTCGGTCCCGGCGCTGGAATCGAAAGAAGGCGACAACGCTTCGCCGTTCTCCTCGATCTACACGTCCGAGCAAGACAAGACGATCTGATGAAGTACCCGGTCGCTCCCAAGTCGGACGCCCAGGATCTGCTCCACGGCGTGCGCGTCGAGGACCCTTATCGGGTGCTGGAAGACTCGCACGACCCCCGGACCAGGGCGTGGATCGACGAGGAGAACAGGCTGACGGAAGGCTTCCTTGCCACCAGCAAGGAAAGGGCCGGCATCCGGGCACGCCTCCAGCGTCTGACGGACCAGCCGCGGGAGTCGATGCCCTGGAAAGAAGGCAGCCGCTACTACGTCCTCAAGAACACCGGCATGGAAAACCAGGACCGCCTCTACGCGCGCCCGACTCCCAAGGGCCCGGACACCGAGATCCTCGACCCCAACTCGTTCAGCGTCGACGGCACGGCAGCCCGGATCTTTCACTCGGTGTCGAAGGACGACCGCCTGATCGCCTTCCAGGTGTCCCAAGGCGGCTCCGACTGGGTCGAGATCTTCGTCAAGGAGATCGCCACCGGGAAGCAGCGTCCCGATCATTTGAAGTGGATCAAATTCTCTTCGCTCAGCTGGGCCGCCGACGCCTCGGGGTTCTACTACTCCCGCTACGACGCCCCGGCTCCCGGCGCCGAGCTCTCGGGAGTGAACCGGTTTCAAAAGGTCTACTTCCATACCCTCGGCAAATTGCAGGCCGAGGACCGCCTCGTTTTCGAGCGGCCCGACGACGGAGAGATCGGCTCGAACGCTTCGGTCACGGCGGACGGACGCTACCTGATCATGGGTTGCTGGAAGGGCAGCAGCCGCATGAACCAGCTCTACTTCATCGACCTTCAAGAAAAGAACGGCAAAGCTCGACCCATCGTCCCGACGTTCGAAGCGAGCTACCGCTTCGTCGGCAACCTCGGCTCGCGGTTCTTCCTGATGACTTCCAAGGGCGCCAGCCGCCTCAAAGTGATCGAAATCGACGTCGACAAGGGTCTCGCTTCGGCGAAGGACGTGGTCCCGGAGACCAAAGACACCCTGCAATCGACCCTGCTCCTGAACGGCCATCTCGTTTTGCTCTACATGGTCGACGCGGCGAATGAGCTGAAAATCGTCGACCTGGCGGGCAAGAAGGTACGGGATGTCGCCCTTCCGGGCGTCGGCGTCGTCTTTCTGAATCACACGCTGACGCACACCGACGAAGAGTGCTTCTTGTCGTTCGAGAATCTGACGACGCCGCCGACGTCCTATCGCCTCGCCGTGCCTGAAGGTGCGACCGAGCGTCTGCATGCGCCCGCCATGGCCTTCGACCCGGACGACTTCGAGACGCGGCGGGTCTTTTACCCGTCGAAGGACGGCACAAAAATCCCACTCTTCATCGGGGCCAAAAAAGGGCTGAAGCTCGACGGCGGCAACCCGGCCTTTCTTTACGGCTACGGCGGCTTCAACAATCCGGTTCTGCCGTGGTTCCGCGTCTCGCGCATCAATTGGATGGAAATGGGCGGCCTCTACGCGTCGGCCTGCATCCGCGGCGGTGGCGAGTACGGCGACGCCTGGCACGAAGCCGGCACCCTCGCGAAGAAACAAAACGTCTTCGACGACTTCATCGCGGCGTCCGAGTATCTGATCCGTGAAAAGTACACGACCAGCAAAAAGCTCGGCATCAACGGCGGCAGCAACGGCGGGCTTCTCGTAGGCGCATGCATGACGCAACGCCCCGAGCTCTTCGGCGCGGTCGTCGCCGGCGTCGGCGTCTTCGACATGCTCCGCTTTCACAAGTTCACGATCGGCTGGGCCTGGGTCAGTGACTTCGGGAGCCCCGACAAGCCGGAAGACTTCAAAAACCTGCTGAAGTATTCGCCGCTGCATAATTTGAAGTCCGGGACTGCGTACCCGCCGACCTTGATCACGACCGGCGACCACGACGACCGCGTCGTCCCCGCGCACAGCTTCAAATTCACGGCTGCGCTGCAAGCCGCCCAAGGGGGACCAGCCCCGGTGCTGATCCGGATCGATACCCAGACTGGACACTGCATGGGGAAACCAGTAGGGAAGCTCCTGGACGAAACCGCGGATATTTACACTTTCCTTCACAGGGTCCTGGCGCTTTGAAGCTCGAAGATTTCAATCCCGAACTACCGTTGGCCGAGGCCAGCACGATCCCGGGTTCGTGGTATCACGACCCGGAAATCGCCCGCGCCGAGCGGAGTAAAGTGTTCTCCGATTCGTGGCAGTTCGCGGCCCGCGCCGAACAGGTCGCCCAACCGGGCCAGTTCGTCACCCTCGACATCGCGGGCGAACCCGTACTCATCGTCCGCCAAAAAGGCGGCGAACTCGTCGCCATGGCGAACGTCTGCCGCCACCGCGCGGCCCGGATCGAAACGCGGCCGGAAGGCACCGCTTCGCGATTTCGCTGCCGCTACCACGGCTGGGCTTATGCCCTCGACGGCAAGCTCGCCGGCACGCCGGACTTCGAAGGCGTCGAGAACTTCTGCAAGGAAAAGATGGGCCTCCCCCGCTATCAGGTGGCGACCTGGGGGCCGCTCGTCTTCGTCCATCTCGGTGCCCCGAAGATGTCGCTCGCCGCGTTCATGCAGCCGGTGACGACGCGGTCGGGGCAGCGCGGCATCGACCGGCTGAAATTCGGCGCTCGCCGCGTCTACGAGATGCAGTGCAACTGGAAGATCTTCTGCGACAACTACCTGGATGGCGGCTACCACATCCCGACGCTGCACCCGGATCTCGCCAAGCTCGTGAACATGGACACCTACCACACGATCCTGGACGGCGACTCCTCGCTCCAGATGAGTCCGCTCAAGGCGAACAACCCCGTCCGCTCCGGCGAAGCCGCCCACTACTGGTGGCTCTACCCGAATTTCATGATCAACATCTACGACTCGACGATGGACACCAACGTCGTGCTGCCGCTCGGTCCGGACAAGTGCCTCTGCATCTTCGACTTCTTCTTCGCGGAGACGGAAGGCAAGGACGCGGAGGCTTACATAGAGCAGAGCCTCGCCGTCGCCCACCAGGTCCAGCTCGAAGACCAGGACATCTGCGAGGAAGTGCAGCGAGGCCTGGCGAGCTCCAGCTATGAGACCGGCCGCTTCAGCGTCCGCCGGGAAGCGGGCGGCTACCACTTCCATCAAATGCTGGCGCGGAACCTTCGGCTCACTTAGGCAGGCCGAGAGCCGCGATCATTTCGTCGATCTTGGACAGGTCGATCGGCAAAATGACGTCGGTCGCTGCGTTGGCGAGCTTGCCGAGCTTGCTCAGGTACCGTTCCGACATGTTGAGGCGGAGCGCCGCCTCGCCGTTCTGCGACGAAATCGCCGACGCGATCTTTTCGATCGAAACACCGGTCGCTTCGGCGATCGACTTGATCTCGGCCGCAAGACCTTCGGCTTCGTTGATTCGGCGTTGGCGTTCGCCTTCCGACTTGTTGATCATTTCCTGCTTCCGGCCTTCCGACCGGTTGATCCGGGACTGCTGGTCGCCGAGCGACTTCGCGAGGATGGCTTGACGCTCCCGCTCCGCGGTCACCTGCTTTTCCATCGACTGCTGGACCGATTGGGGAGGCTGAATGTTTTTGATTTCGTAACGGTGAACCTGCAGACCCCAGGCGGCACCGACCTGACCCAGGACCTCGACTACCTTGGCGCTGATGACTTCCCGCTCCTCGAACGTCCGGTCCAGTTCGATCTTGCCGATAACGGAGCGCGTCGTGGTCTGGGCCAGGAGGATCGCCGCAAGTTTGTAGTCGGTGATGCCGTATGCCGCGCGGACGGGGTCGATGACGCTCAGGTAAAGCACCCCGTCGACTTCGACTTTGATCTCGTCTTTGGTGAAGCAGGTCTGCGGCGGCACGTCGATCGTCTCTTCTTTCAGGTCGATGATCCGGCCGACGCGGTCGACGAAGGGAATCAAGGTGTGGAATCCGGCGTCGAGCGTCAAGTGATACCGGCCCAGCCGCTCGACCGTCACCGCATAGCGCTGCGGGACGAGCCGGATCGAGCGCACGAGCTGCACCAGCAGGATGAAAAACAGTGCGCCCCAGACTACGTAGTTGAATGCCGTCGAGTAGTTCATGTTCGCCTCCTGGGGATTACTGTTTGTTGGCTTTGGTCAGACTGGCGGTCGTCGCCCCGAAGCCCTCGAAGAAGCCCTTGATGTTGGCCAGATTCTGGGGGACCACGGTGATGGCGTCGGAGTCCAGGATCTTGCCGAACTCGTCGAGGTACTGCTCGAGCACCCGCATCTTCACGGCCTGGTCGCCGCCCGGCTGGGAAATGGCCTGCGCGATCCTCTTCAAACTGAACGCCGTGGCGTCCGCGAGAATGGCGATCTGCTGGGCTTTGCCCTCGGCTTCGTTGATGCGTTTGATCTTCTCGCCTTCCGAGATGTTGATCGCTTCCTGGCGCTCGCCTCCCGACGTATTGATGAGCGCTTCTTTTTCCGCGGTCGCCTTGGTGACCTCGGCGCGGCGTTCGCGCTCGGCTTCCATTTGCTTTTCGAGGGTGTGAATGACCTGGGCCGACGGGTTGATGTTCATGAATTCGTAACGCAGCACTTTGATGCCCCAAGCCGCCGATGCCTTGTCGATCTCGGACACGACAGTATGGTTCAAGCGCTCGCGCTCCGAGAGCGATTCGTGCAACGTCAGCTTGCCGACTTCCGACCGCATGGTCGTCTGGGCCAGGTTGATCGCTGCGATGCGGTAGTTTTCGATCCCGTAGGACGCCTTCACGGGATCGAGGACTTTGATGTAGATCAGACCGTCGACTTCGACCTGGATGTTGTCCCGGCTGATGCAGGACTGGGCCGGGACGTCGACGATCTGCTCGCGAGCCTCGTGGCGGTAAGCCACGCGGTCGGCGAAGGGAATGAGGAAGTGGAAGCCCGCGGGCATGATCCCGGCGAATTTACCGAGGCGTTCCTTGACGCAAACGGTCCGGGCGGGAATGACGACGCAGGTCTTCGCTACCAACACGATGATAATCAGCAAGAATATGGTCAATCCGGTCACGAGCGCTTCCTTTCAAACGGGTTCCACGAACCAAACGATGTTGTCCCGACGAACGAGGCGGGCCTTGCCGCCCTTTTTAATGGGCGCTGCCACCGAACGGGCACTCCAAACGGCGTCCCGGAAGTTGACCTGACCATCGGAATGCTCGAACTCGACGTCTTTCACGACCTCGACGATCGAGCCTTTGGCTTGGGCGTCTTCGTCCATCGATCCGACGCTCGTTTCTCCGGGAAAGAGCTTCTTCACCGTCGAGCGCAGCGTCAGCACGAGCACGACGGACGCCACGACCCAGGCGAAGAACGCGGCGAGCGTCGTTTGGACGACGCCGAACCAGACCAAGGCGGCGACGATGATTGCCGCCATCCCGAGGAACATGCTGACGAAGCCGGGCAAGACCAGCTCGGCGGCGAGCAGGACGAGGCCGACGATCAGCCAAACGATGCTTTGGTGGGTGAATTCCAAATCGAGACTCCTGGGAAGCGAGCCTCAATGTAGCATGAGTGGTTTAGATCCGCGAAACGTGCACCATCGCTGGGCAGCCCCGCTGGGCCTCCCGGGGCGTCCCAAGCCGAAGCCAGAAGTCCCACGGGTGTCCGCCTTTGGGCAGTCCCGACACCTCGAAGTAGAGGCCCGGCCGCTTCGTACCCTTGGGAAAATTCAAGTCCCAGCCCATTTGGTCCTGATACTTCAGGATGTCGTCGACGTAGGCGGGAAAGAAGCCGCGCTCGACCAGCGGTTTTTTCACGACGAGGTCCATCGACATGCGTCGGCCTTGGAAGTCGACCGTGTAAATGAAGGTGCAGTCGTCGCCTTTGCAGTTCTTGAGCCCCGTCTTGGCGTGCTCCTTGTAGCCCTTCTTCACTTCCGCGACGTCGAGCGGCGGCATCTTGATTTCTTTCGGCGCCTTTTCCGCTTCCGGCGACAAAGCCCAAGAATAGAGGATGCCGCTCCCCGGGTGCAGGTACTCCTGGGCGTTGACGGGAATGTTCACCATCATGGGAATCCGGCCCGAGTCCTCGTAGAAGC
>JAYVBB010000869.1:0-3023 GCA_043750715.1 Pseudomonadota bacterium
CCGACGTCGAAGACGTAATTTTCTACGACAAGCCGCTGCTCAAATTCGAGCGCCTGCTCGAGAGCTACCTGGCGACGGCCCCGGGCGGCTTTTCGTCGTTCTTCAAAGCAATGCCGATCTGGCTGAAGGACAAGCTCTTTCTGAAGAAGATCATGCGCCGCGAGCTGGAATCCATCCACGGCTCGGCCATTCCCTGCCGGATCCTGTTCAGCGACCATCACCGCTCGCATGCAGCCTCCGCCTTCTTCCCGAGCCCGTTCCAGAAAGCCGCCGTGCTCTGCCTCGACGGCGTCGGCGAATGGGCGACGACGACGGCGTGGCTCGGTGACGGCGCCCAGCTCGACGCGCTGTGGCAGATCGACTTCCCGCATTCGCTGGGACTGCTCTACTCCGCCTTCACTTATTACACCGGCTTCAAGGTCAACTCGGGCGAGTACAAGCTCATGGGTCTCGCGCCTTATGGCCAGCCCATCTACAAAGACCTGATCCTTGAAAAGCTCATCGACCTGAAAGAAGATGGCACTTTCCGGCTCGATCTGCGCTACTTCGACTTCGTCGCCGGCCTGAAAATGACCAGCAAAGCCTTCGACGAGCTGTTCGGCGGCCCGGCGCGCGAGTCCGAGAGTGAGATCACCCAGAGAGAAATGGACCTCGCCCGCTCGATCCAGGAAGTGACGGAAGAGATCGTCCTTCGCCTTGCCCGGACGCTGCACGTGGAAACCGGCGCGGAGTATCTCTGCCTTGCCGGCGGCGTCGCCCTGAACTGCGTCGCGAACGGCCGCATTCTGCGCGAAGGGCCGTTCAAGGACATCTGGATCCAACCCGCGGCCGGTGACGCCGGCGGCGCCATCGGTGCCGCCCTCACTGCCCACCACCAGTACCACTCCGAGCCGCGCCAGGCCGACGACGTCAACGACGCGATGAGCGGAGCTTACCTCGGTCCCGCGGTCGAAGACGACGCGTCGGCCAGATACCTGCGTCAGATCGGAGCGCCGTTCACGCGCTACGCCGACGACGAGTTGCCGAAAGTCGTCGCCGGCGTGCTCGCCGACGAAAACGTGGTCGGTTGGGTCCAGGGCCGGATGGAGTTCGGTCCCCGCGCGCTCGGCAATCGCTCGATCCTGGGCGACGCACGCAGCCCCAAAATGCAGAAAGTCATGAACTTGAAGATCAAGTACCGTGAATCGTTCCGCCCCTTCGCCCCCGTGGTGTTGAAGGAAGACGTGAGCCAGTACTTCGACCTCGACCGCCAGAGCCCGTACATGCTGCTCGTGGCTCCCGTCCGGGAAAACCTCCGCCACGCGCCCGAGGCCGGTGAGGACAAACTCTTCGGCATCGACAAGCTGAACGTGCCGCGCTCGACCATCCCGGCGGTCACGCACGTCGATTATTCCGCGCGCGTCCAGACGGTCGACGGCGCGACCAACGGCCGGCTGTACGACTTGATCGGCCATTTCAAGCGCAAGACGGGCAGCTCGGTGCTCGTCAACACCTCGTTCAACGTGCGCGGCGAGCCGATTGTCCAGGGCGTGGAAGACGCGTACCGCTGCTTCATGCGCACCGACATGGACTATCTGGTCGTCGGCAACCTCTTACTCAAGAAGACTGAGCAGCCGAAGTCGCGCGAAGGCGACGACTGGAAGAAGGAGTTCACCCTTGATTAATACGCTGGAGCTGCGCAAATACGGCTTTTTCATGGCGGCGTTGTTTGCAGCGATCTTCGGCCTCCTGGGGCCGTTCCTCCGCTCCGCCCCGATCCCTTACTGGCCCTGGGCGATCGCTTCGGCGTTCGCTCTCGCCGCGACCTTGGTGCCCAAGGCTCTCAGACCCGTGCACGCCGCCTGGATGCAGCTCGGTCACGTCCTCGGTGCTGTCAACTCGCGCGTCATTCTGACCGTCGTCTATTTCGTGGTGGTGTTTCCTTACGGCGTACTGCTCCGGATCTTCGGTCATGATCCGCTGGGCCGCCGCCGCGACGTCAAGGCAACCTCTTATCGCAAGGTGGTGGCGCAGCCTGCCTCCCTCAAATCCAGCTTGGAAAGGCCTTACTGATGAGCGACTTCGTCCTGGACTTCTTCGGCTACGTCCGCGACCGGAAAAAGCTGCTACTTCTCCCGCTCATCGCGACACTACTCATGCTCGGCGCGCTGCTCGTGCTGGCGCAAGGCTCCGTGGTAGCTCCGTTCATCTACTCGCTTTTTTGAGATGACCGCGCTGACGCCGCGTCACGGCGAGATTTGCGAGAGCTTGCCGCCGGACACCCAGACGGAACCGAGGCCCGCTTCGATCGCGTCGCCGAAGCCGTCGCCGACGTATTGCACGACGACGCGGTTCGCCTGGACGTCGATCTTGGTGACGGGTTTGCCGAACGTCGTCACGTAAGCGAAACCCTCGCCCGCCGCGACGCCACCGCCGAATCCCGGCGTTTTCGTGTCGATCGTCGCGACGACTTGCCCGGTGACGGGGTCCAGGCGGTTGACCTTGCCCGAGCCTTGACTCAAGACCCAGACGGCTCCTTCTCCGGCCGCAATGAAGCGGGGCTCAGGGTCGACGGCGACGGTGGCCGAGACCGCATTCGTCCGCGTGTCGATCTGCGTCACGGAATTCCCCGACGAGCTCGTGACGAAGACGAAGTCGCCTAGCGACGCGATCCCGTGCGAGTCGTCGGCGACGCGGACGTCGGCGAGGACGCTGCCGGTCGCCGGATCAATCCGGGTGAGCGTCCCGGACTGAGTCACGGGCTCGCCCCGGTTCGTGATGACCCAGATGCCGCCCGGGGTGACGGTGAAGCTGCCCTCACTTCCGCTTGAGATCGGGACTTGATAGGTCGCGGTGACGGCGTTCGTCGCGGGGTCGACGCGAAAAATCTTGTCGGTGGAAACGCTCGCGACCCACATCACGTTTTCGTCCGGAGAAGCGTGGCAAAAGTTGCCTTTGGCCTCCGTGATCTGGGTGATGACCTTGTGCTCGACGGGGTCGATGCGCTTGATGCCGCCGCTCGCTTCTTTTTTCTTGCCGCGGAA
>JAYVBB010000870.1:0-1634 GCA_043750715.1 Pseudomonadota bacterium
GGGCGTTCGAATCGCTCCGGGTGCGCCATCCGCCCATTCGAGGGCTCCAACCGGAGCCTTCGAATGGGCGGATCCTCAATCAACTCATGCTATCGACCGCTGAAAGAAACATCGACCTCAGCCTTCGCCATTAATCTGCCGATCTCCCCGGTATGTTCTTCAACGACAGCTACGGTGTTTTTCAAATTGAGGCTCAAAGTAGCTTCTCTTGATTCATAGCTGGAACTCGCAGCGGTATTGGTCCCGGCCATCCGCATCAGCCCGTGTCGTACACTGGAGGCTTCCCTCCACCGCCCCGCTGTATGGGCCCACTAGGCGAACGTAGTCCTGGGCTGAGACGCTTTCGGCCTGAACCGACGAGGCGACCGCACGGAAGAGTATCTCCTGGAACGACTTCTCGGCGGACGACCAACCGCTGTCCAGTCCGACGAGGCTCAGCCGGCATTCGTAGTTGACCACTCCGAGAGTGACGCCCCTTCTACAGGAGAGCTGGTTTTCCCCGTCGTCGACGACCGCCATGGTCGCGCCTTCTCCGCACGCGGCCGCCTGCACGCGCAAGGTCGGATCGACTCCGTCGGGGTCGCTCTCGAAAAGGCCGCTCAACGCCGTGTAGAGCTGGCTCTGCAGCGAAGCGGGGTCCTCGGAGGGCGGCAGGGTCCAGTTGTCCGAGGCCGGGAGGCTTTTGCCGCAAGGCAGAGCACTGGTAGCGACCGTTAGCGCGAGGGCGATCAAAGTCATGGGGATACTCCTAAGGGGGAAGGTCCTCGTTCAAGGAGCAAGCTTCATGCCGGGTGCGGCCAATCGCGGGAATCCTGACTAATTGGCGGTTCTTTGCCACTGCGCCAAATTTTCGGTGTAGTAGCTTTCCTGCGCTTCCGTGAGATTTACTTCACTTCAGTGCGCGAGATTCGAGTCGAAGATCTGCCCGGTCTTCAGATCGATCGTCATATAGCGGGTCTGGGTCGAGCCGCCGCTGGACTCCGCGAAGTCCTGCACCACGTAGAGCTTGTCGCCCGACGCGTGGGTCTGGAGAAGGCGACGCGCCGTGAAGCTGCCGATGAAGATCGGCTCCTTCAGCAGCGTTTTTTTCGTGAACGCGAGATTGGCGTTGAAGCGTTTGATCTCTGTCACGGACTCGCTGAGCGAGTCGCCGGTCGACAGGGCGACGTAGGAGTTCGTCGGCGCGTCGAAAGTAATGTCCAAAACGTTCTTCATCTCTCCCTGGGATTTCCAGGAGCCGTCGTCGACATTGTAGATCGCAGGACTGGTGCGGCCGAGCACGAGAATCGTCCGGGTTTTGGGATTGAACGCGATACCCGTCAGCCAGCTGGGGTCGATCTTTTTCGGACACGGGATCTTTTTGAATTTGCCCGCGACGATCTCGCCAAAGTCGTGAATCGTGATGCCGAACAGACGCGAACCGACGGCGACCACTTCGTGAAGGTCAGCGGCGCTACGCACGGGCTTCGCCGCGCTCAGCGCCGGTCCGGTCGCCATGAACGGCCCTACCGTTGCCGTATCGGAGCGTTCGGATTCCATGGGAACGAAGTAGAACGGCTCGAATCCTTTGACGGCGATCCGTTGCTTCTTGAACTGCTTGTTTTTGGCCGCTACGTCCTTCGTTTTGCGCTCTT
>JAYVBB010000871.1:0-11707 GCA_043750715.1 Pseudomonadota bacterium
CCAGATGATGCGTAGCATGATCCTCGACGACAAGAAGCGCATCGGCGGCCGTGGTTTCAAGGACATCCGGAACGTCACCTGCGAAACGAAGATCCTGGCCCGTGCGCACGGCTCGGCCCTCTTCCAACGCGGCGAGACGCAAGCTCTGGCGACGGTGACCTTGGGTGCCGGTGACGACGAGCAGCGCATCGACTCGATCCACTCGAGCGAAGAATGGAAGACCTTCCTCCTGCACTATAACTTCCCGCCGTTCTCGGTCGGCGAAGCGCGCATGCAGCGCGGCCTCTCACGCCGCGAAATGGGCCACGGAGCATTGGCGGAACGCGCCATCTCGCAAGTGCTGCCCGACCACTCCAAGTTCGGCTACACGATCCGCCTCGTCTCCGAAATCCTCGAATCCAACGGCTCCTCGTCGATGGCGACCGTGTGCTCCGGCACCATGGCTCTCCTCGATGCAGGCGTGCCCTTGATCGAGCCAGTGGCCGGCATCGCGATGGGCCTCGTGAAGGAAGGCGACAAATACGCCGTCCTCTCCGACATCCTCGGCGACGAAGACCATCTCGGCGACATGGACTTCAAAGTCTGCGGCGGCAAATCGGGCATCACCGCGCTGCAAATGGACATCAAGATCGGTGGTCTGTCCAAACAGATCATGAAAGAAGCCCTGCAGCAGGCGAAGGAAGGCCGCGCCCATATCTTGGAAAAGATGACGGCGACGATCTCCGAGCCGCAGGAACTCAGCCAGTTTGCTCCGCGGATCTTCCAGATCAAGATCCCGGTCGACCGCATCCGCGACCTCATCGGCCCGGGCGGCAAAGTCGTGAAGAAAGTCGTCGCCGACACCGGCGTCAAGATCGACATTTCCGACGACGGCATGGTGTCCATCGTTTCCCCGGACGTTCTGTCTGCTGAAGCCGCGAAGCAAATGATTCGCAGCATCACGACCGACCCGGAAATCGGCGGCATCTACCTCGGCACCGTGAAGAAGATCATGGACTTCGGCGCGTTCATCGAGATCAAGCCGGGGCAAGAAGGCCTCTGCCACATCTCCGAACTCGAAGAAGGCCGCGTGAACAAAGTCACGGACGTGCTGAAAGAGAACGACGAAGTCATGGTCAAAGTCCTCGACATCGACCGTCAAGGCAAGATCAAGCTAAGTCGCCGTGGCGCCTTCGGAAAAAAACCGACGCAATGACGTAAACGAAAGTTTGCGGCAATTGATGGAGCCTCCCCGTCTCATTGGACGAGGAGGCTTCTTCACATGAAAAACCCGGTCATTTCCGAAATCTTGGTGTGCATCGCGGCCCTGGCGTTTCTGCTGGCTTCGGGGTGCGAAGAAAAAACCGGCGGCGACGCCACAGGCCAACGCGGCGACGCAGCCCAGGGAGGCCAACCGCCATTCTCCGTGCCGGCCGTTGCCGAAGACCCTGAGAGTCCGAACGGCGAGCAGGCGGTCGACGCGGCGAATCCCGACGCGATCTATGAGAATCCGTTCGTCGAGGCGGGTACGGAGGCGATCTCCACCTTCTCGATCGACGTCGACACCGCGTCCTATTCGTTCACGCGGCAGGCCCTGAGTGAGGGTCGGCTGCCGGCGAAGACGGCCGTCCGGGCGGAAGAGTTCATCAACTACTTCACTTATAACTACACGGCCCCGGCGATCACCGACGAGCACCCGTTCCTGGCGCACGTCGAGGTCTCGGCGGCCCCATGGCAGCCGGCCGACCGGCTCGTTCGCATCGGTCTGAAAGGTGCCGAGGTTCAAGTCGAGCATCGCCCCGCCGCCAACCTGGTCTTCCTGATCGACGTGTCGGGCTCGATGACGGAAGACAACAAACTCCCGCTGCTCAAGTCGTCGCTCGCGAAGCTCGTGCGCCAGCTCAATGCTGACGACCGGCTGGCGATCGTCACCTACGCCGGCAACTCGGGCGTCGCGCTCGAATCGACTCCGGGCGACCAACACGACAAGATCCTGGCGGCGATCGCCGCGCTCGAGCCGGGAGGCGGCACCAACGGCCAGGCCGGCATCGCGGCGGCTTACGATCAGGCCAGCCTCGGCGTCCAGCCGGCGGGAATCAACCGCGTCGTGCTCTGCACCGACGGCGACTTCAACCTCGGCCAGACCTCACCCGAAGCGCTCGTCCAGCTGATCCGGAGCAAAGCGGAAGGTGGGATCTTCCTTACGGCGCTCGGCTTCGGCTCGTATGTCAACGACACGATGCTCGAGACGCTGGCCGACGACGGCGACGGCAACTACGCGGTCATCGACATTCCGAGCGAGGCCGACAAGGTCCTGGTCCGCGCCGTCACCGGCACTTTGGTCACGATCGCGAAGGACGTCAAAGTCCAGGTCGAGTTCAACTCCGCCGTCGTCAAAAGGTACCGGCTCATCGGTTACGAAAACCGGCGAATGAGTAACGACGACTTCCGAAACGACGCCAAAGACGCGGGCGAGATCGGCGCTGGCCACACCGTCACCGCTTTGTACGAAGTCGAGCTCGTCGAGGGCGCCGACGCCTCCGCGGAAGACCTGGCGACGCTTCGCACCCGTTACAAAAAGCCGGGGTCGGAAACGGGCATCGAGATGGAAACCAAGGTCCACGATCAGGGAACGGCGCTTGCCGACTCCACGCCCGACTTCCGCTTCGCTGCCGCAGCTGCCGCCTTCGCCATGAAACTCCGCGGCTCGGCGTTTCTTGGCGCGTGGAACTTCGCGCAGATCAAAGCCGCCGCTCAGGCGGCCCTCGGCGCGGACCTGGACGGCTACCGTGCGGAAATGGTCACCCTGATCGACCAGGCCCAGAGCCTCACAGGCCCTTAAGCCGGCTGGCCTTCACCAGCGAGCGCTCTCTTCAGAAGCTCGTTGCCCTCTTCGGTCATGCCCTCGTTGAGATAGAGCTGGCCGAGAGTCATCATCAGAGTGTGGTTGTCCCCGACGGCGTCGAGAACGCGTAACAGCGCTCTGATGCCGGCCTGGGGACGACTCATTTGCGCGCAGGCCTGGGCCAGTGCGACGACGGCCGAAGGCGGGGCGTCGTGCTGCACGACGCAGCGCTCGAGCCAAAACAGCGCTTCTTCCGTGAGACCGAGGCGGCGGTAGACGAGACCGATGCCGAGCATAGTCTCGGGGTCGTTGTCGTGAATCGCCATGGCCTTCCGGAAGAACATCAGCGCTTCTTCGTTGGAATGGCTTTGCCAGGCAATGAATCCCAGGCCGCGGAGGCAGGCGAAGTTCTTCTCGTCGAGGCGCAGGCCTTCGCTGTAGGCGTTCATCGCGTCTTCCGTCTTGCCGAGGCCGTAGTGCGCCTCGCCTTTGAGGCGAAGAACCTCGGCGCGGTCGGTCGGACTGGGAATCGTGAGCAGGAGCGTCTCTTCGATGACGACCAGGGCGTCGCGTTCTTTGCCCTGCTGAAGTAGCACGGAGACTTCCGTCACGATGCCCTTGAGGTCGAAGCGCGGCCCCTGAAGCGTCGGCGTCTGGGCGAGGATCTGGCGCACTTCCGTCAGGAGGTCGCCCGAAATGGCGGCGAGCGTGTTGTCTTTCGCGATCTGGGCGACGGCCAGGTCCTTCGCCCGGTCGAGGCGCGCCGGAACGGTCAGAAGCGAAGCGAGCGCGGCCGCAATGGAGCTGAACGTGTCGTCGATGAAGCTGACTCCGGCCGGGCCCGCGAGATCCTGGGCCACCGAGCCGGCGCCGACGAGCGGCACGGCGCCGCAAGCCATCGCTTCCAGCATTTTGAGCGGCAGCTCTTCGTGGAAGTCCACCGTACGGGGACGCGGCATGATCATGACGTCGGTCGCAGCGTAGAGGTCCGCCAGGAACGGCGTCGGATCCTGGTGCAGGAACATCACCTGCTTGCCGAGCTCCGAGTCGAAAGCGCGGTATTTCAGGTCCATGGTCTGGGCGCCGGTGCCGGCGAAGATCAGACGCACGGGTCCCGAATGGCTGACGTTCTGGCGCTGAAGCAGCTGCATGGCTAGCAGGATTTCCGAGGGCGCGTTGAACGTCTCGAGCTCGTGGTGGAAGAGCAGCACGCGCTCGTTCTCGGCTATGCCGAGGTATTCGCGGAATTTCTTGCGGCCCTTGGCGTCGACTTTGAAGCGGACGACGTCGACGACCGGACGCATCAGCTTGATGGATTCTTCCGGAACCTGGTCGAGGCGGAGCGCGTCGATCGCGAGCCGGGAGGTCGCGAAGAAGCGCTCGGCCTTGTTGCAGACGTCGAATTGAATGGCGCGGATGTTCGCGTACCGGTCGTAAAAGTAGGGCTTGAATTCGTTGACGACCACCGCCATCGGAATGCCGTATTTGCGCGCGGCCCTGACGGCCTGGAAGGTAGAAAGGCGCGAGGTCTCGATGCCGATGATCAGCTGCGAAGACTGCAGCTCCTCTTCGAGGCCCCGCATGTAACCCGGCATGTCCTGGATGTTTTCGAAGACCCGGATCTTGAGGCTCGTACCGTGACGGTCCATGACCTGGTAGAGGTCCAAAGCATACACGCACACGTCGAAGTCGCTCTTCAGCGCTTCGAACAGCGCGAGAAAGCGAGGGCTGAGCATTTCGCCCGCCACGATCGCGATTTTCGGCTTGTCGGTCATTCTACCTGATCCTTTTCGAGCCTCAGTGGCTCATGGCTTTCGACACCTGCGGCAGCTGGCCGTTGGGGCGTCCCTTGACTACGTTGCGCTGACGGAGCGGACTGCGGAGATCCGGGCTTTCGACGAAGACGCCGAAGCTCAGATCGGAGGTATAGAGAGTCTTGCCGCCGGTCACGCTGACGTAGGCGGTTTGATGGTCGTTCGGATCGATGTCGCCGACAGCCAGCGTTTCGCTCATGACGTCGACCTGGCTGCCGGAGAGGTTGACGACGCGCAGCTTCACTTCCGTTGCTGCCACCTGACCGATGTTCTTAAGGTCGATCTTGAGCTTGGCCTTTTCCTTGGGCTCGAGGAGCTGCGGTGTCCCGGCGTCGTCCAGCGACACCGTCGCTACGATGTCGGCGACCGCGCGCGGCAGGACTTCCGTGGTGAACTCGGCGTTGGCCTGGCGGACGGGCCAGGCGTCGACCGCGACTCCGAAGTGCATGGTCAGCATGCCGGTGTCGAAGCCAGGGGGAATCGGCAATTCGAAGGTTCCCTTCTTGGTGCCGTTGGCGGGAATGACGCCTATCAGGATCTCTTTCGTCTCGAAGCCCGGGAGCTCGGAACGGACGTAGATCGAGGCGCGCTCGATGGTAACGGCCTCTTTGTTCTCGATGGTCCACGGCACATGGAGGGTCTCGCCGGTGGTGATTTCTTTCGCTGCGTCGTCCACTAGGCTCAGCTTCAGGTCGGGGTTCGAGACCGGAGCCAGGGCAGCGGTCCAGTCGAGGCCGTAGCGCTTCTTCAACCAGACCGCGGCCTCGTGATCGAGCTTGTCGGACGTTGCGGCGATGACGGGGCCCGCCAGGCCAAGCCAATGCGAGGCGCGGGAGGTGCCAGCCGGGAGCTTGTTGCCGTAGGTATCTTTGATCTTGGCGATGACTTTCAGCGCCATCTCCATTTCCTGGTCCTGAACCCGCGGCTCGCCGGAGTCCTCTTCCCCGACGTGGTCGGCGAGGTAGTAGGCTTTGCGACTGGGCAGGCGGACCTTCGCGTCTGCTTGCGCCGTGTCCTCGAAGTTCAGGTGATGGTGCAGGAAGCGCTCGTTCTTGTAGCGATAGGGTCCGAACAGGTTTTCGTTGATGTCGGTCTTGGCGACCGGCTGCAGCCAGATGTCGGGAATGATCCCGACGTTTTGGATCGAATAGCCGCCCGGGGTGTAATAACGGGCGATGGTCAGCTTCAAGGCGCGTTCGCCGGGAAGCTCGAAGATCGTCTGGACCGAGCCCTTGCCGAAGCTCGGCTGGCCGATGACGACGGCACGGCCGTGGTCCTGGAGCGCTCCCGCGACGATTTCGCTAGCGGAAGCGGAGTCGCCGTCGACGAGCACGGCGACCGGAAAGTCGACCTCATCGAAGCCGGAGCCCGCGTTTTCGATCTCTTCGCGGCGGCCTTTGGTGGTCACGATGACGCCCGACTGGAGGAAGAGGTCGGAGACCTGCACGGCCTGGTCGAGGAGGCCGCCCGGATTCGACCGAAGGTCGAGCACCAGGCCGTTCATCACGCCGCCGTTCTTGCCTTTGTATTTCTTGATGGCATTCAGAACTTCGCGCGACGTGCGGCTCGCGAAGTTCTCGATCGTCAGGTGGAGGACCTTCAGACCCTTCTTGTCGATCTCTTCCGCGGTCACGGAATCGACCTGGATCACTTCACGCTTCAGGGTCATTTCGGAAGGCGCGTTGGCGCCGTCCCGGAGCAGCGACAGCTGGACGTCGGTACCCGGGTCGCCGCGCATGTATTCGACCAGGTCGTCGAGCGAATAGCCGTAGGTGAACATGCCGTCGATGCCGAGGATCCGGTCGTGCTTCCGGATGCCGGCCCGCTGCGCCGGACTGCGGGGCAAGGGCTTGATCACCGTCAGCATGTTGTCGCGGATGCCGACCAGGACGCCGAGGCCGCCGAAGGCCCCTTCCGTTCCCTGGCGCAGTTCCTTGTAAGCATCGGGAGACAGCAAGGCGCTGTGGGCGTCGAGCTCGGCAAGCATGCTGTTCAGCAGTGCCACCGATCCGGAAGCATTCTTTTCCGGCGCTTCGCCGCCGTTCAGGACGACCTTCGCGTCGTCGAGCATCCGCGCCACCGTCGCATAAACGTCGAGCACGTCCTGGTAGCGCGGGTTTTCCTTCAGGGGGAAGATCTTGCGATCACCGTCGATCTCGACCCAGACGCTGCCGGGGCTCGAGCCGGTCTTGATGCGCGGGCTGGCACCCAGCGAGTCGAGCGCCGTCAGCAGGAGGCGACGGTTGTCGACGCGCTCGGGGTCCACATAGTAGGACTGGACGATCGAGAGGATCGAGTCCGTCAGCAGCGACTCGGAGAGGCGCTCACCCGACAGGGTCGAGCCGCCCACGAGGTCGATGTTGCCGCTGCCCTTTTGACGGGCGAGCAGTTCGAGCCGCTTCAGCTGCTTTTGTTTGACGACGAAGCCGATCGCCAGGGCCAAAACCATAGCGGTAATGGGCAGGGCAAGCCATTGCAAGCGTCGGTAGTTCCGCACCGGGAAAGTCATGAAGTCTCTATTCCTTGGTCCGTTACTGACTCATCGACGCCGCTAGGCAAATCATTTAGCCCGACGCCCGGCAGGGCCTGCCCAGCCCCTCGGACGCCTCCTCGCATCCTCCCGAAACCAGGAGGGAAAGAGCCGCTTCTTGCGACCCGTCACGGAAATAATTGTTAAACCTGCAAGAATTCCTGCCGAAGAGAACAAAGAAGCGTGAATCACATGAGTAATTCACCGGCTTAGATGACGGGAAGGTGCACGATGCAAGGACGCATGAAGGTTTCGGTCGCCATGGCTGGCGCGCTCATTCTGGGAGCCATTCCCGCATTTGCGGCCCCGGATTCCCGCTCTCTCGAGGTCCGCGTGTGGACCGCGGACGAGCACGAACTGCCCGAGCTCGAGCACGACGTCGTGCGCGAAATGCAGCTGAATCCGAAGTCGGCGATGGCGCATCACCTGCTGGCCCACGTGCTGGTGCGGATGTTCGCCAAAGACCCGGGCGATCTCTACGTCCTGAAACAAGCGTCGGACCTGGCGCAGCAAGCGATCGACCTGGCACCGAAGGACGGCATCGGTTACGTCGCCCTCGCCGACATCCTCGACCTGATGGGCAACTCGGACCGCGGCTTGAAGCTTCTGGACGACGCCGAGCAAAACGGCATCGAACCGAACTGGCGCTTCTACTTCACGCGCGCCCGGCTGCAGTCGGACGACGCCGGCACGGAAAAAGTGCTGGGCCTCCTCGAAACCGCGCTGGCCTTCACCAATGCCGAACGCAAGATCATCGTTCCTTACGTGGTTGCCCTGGTTCAGGCGGAAGCCTCCGGCGACGAGCTGATCGCCAAGCTCGAGTCCTGGAACAAGCGCTTCCCCTCACCGCTTTTCGAGCTGACGGCCGCGATCACGTATGCCGACCTCGGCAAACACCAGAAGGCCCACGATCTCTACGCGAAAATCATCAAGACCGACTCCTTCAACAAGGAAGCCAAGGTCAACGACGCCATCCTTCTCTACCGCGACCTGAAAGAGGGCGCCAAATCCACCGCCCTTTTCGAGCAGGTCCTGGCGGAGCACCCCGAAGACCTGTCACCGGCCGTCAAAGCGATGATCATGGCGCACCTCGGCGCCGCCTATTTCCAACGCAAAATGTTCGACGAGGCGGAAAAGCACTTTGTCGCCGCCTACCAGGTCGAACAAGGCAACCTGAGCGTTCTCGACTTCATGACGAAGACGCTGAAGGAAGCCAAGGCGCATGACCGCCTGGTGTCGCTCCTCCGCAAGATCAACAGCAACGGCCCGGGCACCGGCGTGACCTACGCCCTCCTCGGCGAGACGCTGTCGGAGCACCTCGCCCGGCACGACGACGCCCTGATGGCGTTCGGCGACGCGATCATCCTCGACCCGGAGCGCAGCGACTACTACAATGGCATGGGCTTGACCTACTACCGTCAGAAGCGCTACGAACGCGCTCTGAAGCTGTTCGTCACCGCCACCGAAGTCGACCCGAACGATGCCACCGCTCGCTACAACGAAGCCTGCGTCCTGGCGCTGATGGACCGGAAGGAAGACGCGATCAATACCCTGGCCGAAGCCTTGACCCTCGATCCGCGGCTGCAGCTCACCGCGGCCAAGGACGCCGATTTCAGCGGCATCCGCGGCACCACCAAATTCAAAGATCTGGTCTCGGGCCCCGGTCCGGACCTTCAGGACGATGGCAAGATCGCGCACTAGTCTGGCCCGGGTGCGACGCTTGCCGCGTCGCCTGTGGACCCTTTTGTTCTTGAAGATCACCGACGTGGTCTACGTTCTGGACATGAAGGATTACCGCGCCCCCAAAACGACGCCGCCAACGGGCGACGTCGCGGTGAAACCCCTCGTCGGCGGCGATCACGCCCGTCTTGCGGACGCCTTCGGCGAAGTCAAAGCCGGCGAGCTGGTGAATCGCCTCAAAACCTGCTTCGGCGTCATTGGCACGGTGCGCGGCTCCGTCGTGGGCTATTCCTGGATGACGGACAAGCCGCGTACGGGAGAAGGCGATCCGCCGTTTTTCTACGACGTCGCCCCGAAGATCGGCTGGTTCTATTTCTTCGACACCTTCGTCGATCCCGCGGCGCGCGGCCTCGGCCTGGCGACGTCGCTCAAGCGCGGCCTGATCGAAGAGGTCAAGCGCCGCGGCGGGCACTATTGCGTCGCGACCCACGAGGAACGCAACGTGGCGGTCATTCACGTCTCGGAAAAGCTCGGCTTCAAGCTGCGCGGCAAAATGCACTACAAGCGCGTCTTCGGCTCGGCGAGCAAAGACCTCTCGGGCCTCCCGGAAGGAGTGCGCCCGTGATCTCCGGACGCGACATGGTCTTCGTCGGTGGCGATTTCGCGCGGCACCCGTCCTCGGCCGAGCACCTGCTCCGCCGCTTCCTGCCAGGCAACAGCCTGATCTGGGTCGAGACGATCGGCATGCGCCGGCCGACCTTCTCCCTGTTCGACCTCAAACGCGCCGCGGAAAAAGTCGCGCGCCTCGGCAAGCCGGGCTCGGCCCGACTCCATCCCGACCTGCCCGCGGGCCTGACGGTCGTCACGCCGACGATGTGGCCGTTTCACGACGTCGGCTGGGTCAAGCGCATGAATGAAGAGAGCCTGGTCGAGGCAACGCTCGGCGAAATTTCCCGCCGCGGCTTCAAGAATTACGGTCTGGTGACGACCGTCCCGTTGGCCGCGGGACTGGGCCGGAAGATCGGCGCCTCGTTCGTCGCCTATTACTGCATGGACGACTGGGCGCATTGGCCGGGCCTGCTCCGGGACGCGATTCCGGTCTGGGAGAAACGTCTCATCGCGGAAGCGGACGTCGTCGTCGTCACGTCCGAAGAGCTGCAGAGAACCAAATCCGGTCCCGGCAAGGCGGCGCATCTACTGCCGCACGGCGTCGACATCGCGCACTTCGCCCGGGCGCGCACGCCAGGGACCGGCCCGGTGCGCCGGCTGACCTGTTTCGGTCTGTTCGACGCGCGCACCGACCAGAATGTGCTCGCGGCTGTGGCGCGGATGCGGCCCGAAGTCACGCTCGAAATCATCGGACCCGTCCAGGTCGACGTCTCCGCCCTGAAGGCTCTCCCGAACGTCCGCTTCACGGGCTCAGTGCCCTATTCCGCGCTGCCGGAAGCTTTGGCGCCCGCCGACGCGCTGCTCCTCCCCTACCGCCTCGACCTGCTGGCAAAGAGCATCAATCCCCTGAAAATCCGTGAGAGCCTCGCGACGGGAAAACCCGTCATCGCCATGGCCCTCGACGAAGTAAGCACGATGCCCGGGCTGATCCGGGCCGGCACTCCCGAGCAGTTCATCGAGCGCTGCCTGGCGTTGATCGACGGCAAAGTCCACGCGCCTCACGAGGACCTGAGCCGTTGGCTCGAGTCGTCGTCCTGGGAGGCGCGCGCCGAAGATCTCTCCGGCTGGCTCGCGCCTTACTTCAACCGCTGACGAGCAGGCGCTTCAAGCTTCCCGAGCGCTGCAGATCGACCACCAGCGCGGCGGTGCAGCCGAGGAGAATGCCGACGATCAGCAGAAGCGGGATCTTCGGCCAGGCGAGCTCTGGCTTCACGGGATGGCGAAGCACGCGCACGCGGCTTTGATCTTCGGTCTTGTAAAGCTCGTCCCGGGCAGCAAGCAGCACGCGGTAGTCGTCGAGGCGGTCTTTGCCCCGGCCGGTGGATGCGGCGACGAACTTCGAGCCGAGCTCGGCGTCTCCCGCCAAGGCTTTCTGGCCCAAGGCTTCGACGCCGTCACGACGCGCCTGGGCGGCTTCCTCCACCGCGAGGCGGCGGAGCTGGACGATGAGCGCTTCGGTGATTTCGCGGGCGAGCTTCGGGTCGTGGTCCCGCACTTTCAGGGTGTAGACGCTTTCGTCTCCGCCGTCGAACACGACTGTGACCTGTTTCCGTAGCGTCTAGAGGTAGAGCATCTCCTGGTCGTCCGCCGGCAGGTCGGTGACCTTCGCCTTCACGGCGAAATCCGCTTGGCGCGCCGCGAGGGCCGGGACGTCTTTGAGGACGGCAGCCAGCGTTTCGTCGGAACTCATCTCTTCTCTGAGAGCCAGGCCGTCGCGCACCCAGACCCAGCGGTTCTTCGCCGCTTCGCTGGCGCCTTCGATGGGCTCGACCTGAGTGCGGCGGATCAGGACGTCGGCCGACACGTCGTAGAGGTTGGGCGTCACCTTTGCGTAAGCCAAGGCCATCAGGGCGAACAGAGTCGCCAAAAGGGGCATGAGCGTGCCGAGCTTCAGTACCTTGCGCATGAGTCACCAACGGAAAAGGTTGCGGACCGGCGATAAGCAGCAAGATGCATGCCCGCCGGGACTACGATAGATTCCTTCCCAGCCGGAACGGCACGCCATTTTGGCGCGATTTTGGTATCAAAATGGCCGGCGCGGTCCACTTTCGGACCTTAGAGTTGGGTCGTTGCCAAGCTAGGAGGTCTGCAACCTGGAACACGGATTGCACAATGAGCCGCCAAGGTGGAACCCGGATGCGTCTCGAAGTCCTACGTAAAGCCTCGGAATTCTTAGGCCTCGAATCCCTA
>JAYVBB010000872.1:0-2378 GCA_043750715.1 Pseudomonadota bacterium
ACCTTGGCCGCGATCTCATGTTGAATTGTCTCTGGAATAGACTGGCGCTCCGGGGTAAGTACGGGACGCCCGTAGTAGTCTCCGCTTTCAACATCGACCCCGCGTGCTTTTAGCGCATGGTTGGCGGCGGCCTGGGAAGACCAAGTACCCGATTCTGCGCCAGCCGGACGACGTCACGTGCGGTCCGACCTGTCTGCATTCGGTCTACGAGTTTCTCGGAGACAGCCAGCCCATCGAGGACGTCGTCGCCGAAGTCCAGATGCTGCGCGGCGGAGGTACCCTGGCGTCGATGCTCGGCACTCATGCCTTGAAGCGCGGCTACCGCGTCTGGATCCACACCTACAACCTCAATGTCTTCGACCCGACCTGGTTCAACCTGGAGCCGAAGGACCTGATCAGGAAGCTGCAGCGCCAGATCAAGGTGAAGAAATCGCCGAAGCTCCGCGTCGCCTCGCAGGCCTACATCGATTTCCTGAAAGCGGGAGGGGAAATCCATTTCGAAGACCTCACCGCCGAGCTCCTCAAGGGATACCTTTCGAAGGGCATCCCTCTGCTGACGGGCCTGAGTGCGACTTACCTCTACAAGTCGCCCCGGGAGTTCGGCAAATACCCGAAAGCCGACGACGTCCGGGGCGAGCCGCAGGGTCATTTCGTGGTCCTGACCGGCTACGATTCGAAGGACAACACCGTAACCATCGCCGATCCATACCACCCGGACTCGATGGAGACCGGGCATTTTTACAAGATCAACCTGGAGCATCTGGTCTGCGCCATTCTTCTCGGCGTCGTGACCTACGACGGCAACCTGCTCCTCATCACGAAGAACTGAAATGCAACGACTGATCATCGTAGACAGCCCGGCCGACTGGCCTCTGGACCTTCCCGACGTGCAAGTCGTCTCGGGCAAGGAATACCTGACGTCGGACGAATACAAGAAGCTGCGCAACGCGCGCATTTTCAACCTCTGCCGGTCGTACAAGTACCAGACGATCGGTTATTACGTGTCGCTGCTGGCGTCGGCGCGCGGCCACAAGCCGATGCCGTCGGTGGCGACCATCCAGGACATGAAGTCGCAGGCGATCGTCAAGCTCGCGGCCGACGAGATCGACGACCTGATCCAGAAGAGCCTGCACGGCCTGGAGTCGGAAGACTTCGTCCTGAGCATCTACTTCGGGAAGAACGTCGCGAAAAAATACGACAGGCTGAGCGCCGAGCTCTACCGCATGTTCCACGCGCCCTTCGTCCGCGCGAATTTCCACTTCGAAGGCGGCAAGTGGCGCCTGAGAAAAGTCGGGCCCGTCGCGGCCAAGGACATTCCGGAAGCGCATCGGGAAGACGTCGTCGAGTTCGCCAAGGAGTACTTCCAGGGCAAGCGCACCGGGCACGCGAAGAAGCCGGACATCCGGTACTCCATCGCGATCCTGATGGACAAGGCGGAGGAGCTGCCGCCTTCCTGCGAGAAGGCGATCCAGCGGTTCATCAAGGCCGCCGAAAAGCTCCATATGGAAGCCGAAATCATCGACCGCGACGACTACTCTCGGCTCGGCGAGTTCGACGGTCTGTTCATCCGCGAAACGACCGCGGTGAATCACCATACGTTCCGCTTCGCCCGCCGGGCGGCCGCCGAAGGGTTAGTCGTGATCGACGATCCCGAGTCGATCATGAAGTGCACGAACAAGGTCTATCTCAACGAGCTGCTGGAGAAGAACCACATCCCCCAGCCGCGGACCCTGATCGTCCACCGCGAGAACATGCACGAGGTCGTCGACGCGGTGGGCCTCCCCTGCGTCCTGAAGCAGCCCGACAGCTCGTTCTCGCAAGGGGTCGTCAAGGTCGAAGACCTGGCGTCGCTGCAGCGGGAGCTCGTTCAGCTGTTCGAGACGTCCGACCTGATCATCGCCCAGGAATTCCTGCCGACGGATTTCGACTGGCGCGTGGGCGTCATCGACGGCAAGCCGGTCTGGCTCTGCAAGTACTTCATGGCGAAGAAAGACTGGAAGATCATCACCCGGGACAAGTCGGGCCGTGCCTTGAGCGGCCGCTCCGAGACGTTACCTGTCGAGCTCGCGCCGAAGAAGCTGCTGCCGCTGGCGCTGAAGGCCGCTCAATTGATCGGGAATGGTCTCTACGGGTTGGACATCAAGCAGTCGGGCGACAAGTACTTCGTGATCGAAGTGAACGACAACCCGAGCATCGATCACGGGTTCGAGGACCTGGTTTTGAAAGACGAAATCTACACCCGGATCATGGAAGTGTTCCTCAAGCGGATCACCGCCATCAAGGAAGGACGCGTGCACGCATGAGCAAGACGGGGCACCTGCATCTGTTCGACGGCTACGGGATCGAGCTGGAGCTCATGATCGTCGACAAGACCAGCC
>JAYVBB010000873.1:0-13119 GCA_043750715.1 Pseudomonadota bacterium
GTTGAAGGCTCCGATTTCAGGCGCCTTCGGACGCGACACGCGTGAAAAGCTCCGCCCAGCGATCGGCTACCACATCATTGGTATAGAGCCGGCGCACGCGCGCGGCGCCCGTCGCCCGGAGCGAAGTCCGGAGATCTTTACTCTCCGCGAGCCGGCGCAACTGCGCGGCCAGTGCCTCGACGTCGCCCTCGGGAAACACCAGTCCGGCGTCCGCGATGACCCGGGGAATCTCGCCTGAAGACGAACCGACGACGACCGCCTCCGCCGCCATCGCCTCGATCAGCACGCGGCCGAACTGCTCCTTCCAGTTGGGGCGCGTCAGAGAAGGCAGGCAGAGTACGTCGATCGCTTTGAGATACGACGCGACGCTTTCCGAGCGGACTGGGCCGAGGAGGCGGATTCTTTCTCCCATGCCGAGGCGGGCGATCTGGGACTCGAGGCGTTCTTTTTCCGGACCGGAACCGACGATCAGCAGGCGGAGACCCGGAACACGCGGGACGGCGTCGACCAGATTGCCCAGGCCTTTTTCCTCGACGAGCCGCCCGAAAAATCCGCACCAGAGGCCGTCGCCCGCAAGTCCGAGCTCCTGCCGCAGCCGGGCACGGGTCGATTCCTCCGCGTCACGCGGGTGGAACAGCTCGAGCGTGACGCCCATCTGCGGAATCTCGGGCGCCAGGCCGAGAAAGCCTTTCGCCCGTAAAACGTCGATGGCTTCCTGGTTGCCGCAAACGCCCGCCGCCGCCTCGCGGAAGATCTTGCGTTCGATCCACGAAAAGGGCGGCGGATAACGCTTCCGGATGTTCTGCCAGGTGTAGAAAAGGGGCTTCGCGCGACAACGCGCCGCCAGCCGGAAGGCCTGGTAAGTGACCAGCGAGTAGTGCTCTTCCTCGACGTTCAGGACGTCGGGCCGGAACTCGGCGACCGCGGCGGCGAGGCCCTCGTAAAAATGGAAGTGGTTCCGGCCGTCGAGCCCGATGGGAAGCCGCCGGAGCCAGTAGTCCCCGTCGCTCGCCGACGCCTCGAACGCCTGCCCGGCCCAGGATTCGGGGCAGATCAGGCCGACCTCGAAGCCGCGCTCTTTGAGCAGCGTCAGCTTTCGCCGGTAAGCGGCGGCGACGTACGGTTTGGAAATCGTCAAAACGCGCAAAAGAACCCCAAAGGTGAGACGTCCCGGCCGGTTGTCTCCACCTACCGCCTAACATAGACCGTTTTGCCGTACAATAATAGGACAGGGAGGTTGTCCATGATCGCGATCTTTCCCGAGATCGTCGCCGCTGCGGCGGCCGGCGACGTCGAACGGTTGGCCATTTTGGTCCGGCGGTATTTCTGCGACCGCGAAACGTTCGCTCCGAAGCCGGACGTTGGACGACTGATGATCAACGCGGGCATGGAAGTCAAAACGCTTCCCATGGACACGCACGGCGCGCTCCTCGCCAAGGACGAACGCGGGGCGTTTACGATCACCGCCGTCGTCAACGAACGCGTGGACGAAACGCAACGACGCTTTCTTCTCGCACACATGCTTGGTCACTACCTGCTGGAAATCCAGCCCGTGATCGCGCGCGGCGACTGGCAGGCTTCGGGTTACCGCGAGCCGCAGTGCCCGGCGAAGCGTTACGCGCAAAGCTCGCCGGTCGACATGAATCAGCTCGAAGCGCGCCGCGAGTTGCTGGCCGACGACTTCGCCGTGGCACTTCTCCTGCCGCGCGGCATGGTGCGCCGCGCCTTCGAGCAGCTGAAAGACGTCGAGCGCACCGCCCAATTTTTCGGCGTCGCTGCGGCCGTCCTCGGCCGGCGTCTCTCGGACATCGGTCTGGCGCCCAACCTGCCTTCGAACTTCCTCGACGCCGAGCGCCAGATCGGCGCCGCGGTCGACGCCCCGCCCGAAGCGAAGGCTATGGTGGCGCCCATCGAGCCGTCGATGCCGCGCTCCTATGCGGCCTCGACCTACGGGCAAACCGAAAAGCAGACGCGGAAACCCGCCGCGAAGCCTTCGGTGAAGCCCGCCACCAAGGCTGGCGGCCAAGCGGAACGCGCCCCGGCACCGAACCCGGCACCGACCAGGAAGCCGACTCCCGCTGCTCCGAAGGGTATCGGCATGGACCGCTTACGTGAGATCGCGCGGAAGATGGACAAAGGCAAATAGCCTTGCTTTAATCCGACCCAAGCCGGCCGGTTACTTTTCACGCCGCTGCGCGGCTGAGAAGTGACCGTTGATCAAGTACGGCGACATCTTGTGGCATCCGGGGACGGAGCGTGCTGAGGCCTCCCGTATGGCGGCCTTTGCCCGCGAGGCGGGGCGCCGCGCCGGCAAGAACCTGTCGGCGTACCGCGACCTGCACGCTTGGTCGACCGCCGAGACGGCGGCGTTTTGGGGTCTCGCGGCGGAGTTCTGCGGGATCAAATGGCAGCACCCCCCGGCGCGCGTCTACGATCCGCCGCGGGCTGGCAAGATGCTCGGCGCGCGCTGGTTCGACGGCGGCCGGCTGAACTACGCGGAGAACCTGCTCAAGGGACCTGACCGTCCGGACGCGGTCGTCGCGCTCGCCGAAGGAGCGCCGCGGGGGACCTTTTCGCTCTTCGAGCTCAAGTCCGAAGTCGCTCGCTGCGCCGCTGCGCTGAAGCGCGCCGGAGTCGGTCCCGGCGACCGCGTCGCGGGCGTCATCGCCAACGTCCCCGAAGCGCTGATCGCGATGCTCGCGACGTCTTCCCTCGGTGGCGTCTGGGCGTCGTGCTCGCCCGATTTCGGCGCCGCGGCGGTGGTCGACCGGCTGGCTCAGATCGAGCCGAAAGTCGTTTTCTTCACCTCTTCCTACGTCTACAACGGCAAACGCTTCGACTGCACCGCCGGAGTGAAGGAAGCCCTCGGCAAGCTCCCGAGCGTCCGCTTGCCGGTGCTCGTCTCGCATCTCGGCGACGAGCCCCAGGGCTTCGTCTCGATGCGCGCCCTGCTCGCGCAGGAGAGCGCAGCGACGCTGACTTTCGCGGCGCAGTCGTTCGCGGATCCGCTGTTCATCCTGTTCTCGTCGGGCACCACCGGTGTACCGAAGTGCATCACGCACGGCGTCGGCGGCACCCTGCTCCAGCACGCGAAGGAGCTGATGCTCCACACGGATCTCGGCCCCGGCTCGCGACTGATGTTCTACACGACGTGCGGCTGGATGATGTGGAACTGGATGGTGACGGCGCTCGCCACCGGCGCCTCGCTCGTCCTCTTTGAAGGCTCTCCGGTTGCCCCCGACGCCGGCGTACTCTGGCGCACCGTCCGGGAAGAAAACGTCACGGCTTTCGGCACCAGCCCAAAGTTCATCGCGACGTGCATGGGGCAAAACGTCGAGCCGGCGAGGTTGCTCGGCGGCTACCGGCTGCGCACGGTGCTTTCGACCGGCGCGCCGCTTCTCCCCGAACACTTCGCATGGATCTACGAGCAGGTCGCGGGCCCGTCCGGCGATCTCCACCTCGCCTCGATCAGCGGCGGCACCGACATCGTGTCGTGCTTCATGCTGGGCGTCCCGACCTTGCCCGTCCGCTCGGGGGAGATCCAGGGTCCGGGCCTCGGCATGGCGATCGACGCCTGGGACGAGGCCGGCCAGTCGGTGAGGGGAGGGAAGGGCGAGCTGGTCTGCACCAAGCCTTTCGTCTCGATGCCTGTCGGCTTTTGGAACGACGACGACGGGGCAAAATACCGCCGCGCCTACTTCGAGCACTACCTCGACCTCGGAAGGGAAGTCTGGCGTCACGGCGACTTCGTCGAGATCACTCCCGACCTCGGCGTCGTCGTCTTCGGGCGCTCGGACGCGACGCTGAATCCCGGCGGCGTGCGCATCGGCACGGCCGAGATCTACCGCCAGGTGGAAGGCATGGACGAAGTCGTCGATTCGCTCGCGGTCGGCCGGAAGACCTTCGGCGGCGACACCGAGATCGTCCTGTTCGTGAAGTTGAAGTCCGGCGTCGCGATGGACTCAGGACTTGCCGCCCGCATCAAGGACCGCATCAAGGCGTCGCTCACGCCCCGCCACATCCCGCGCGAGATCCACGCCGTGAAAGACATTCCCTACACTCGCAGCGGTAAGAAAGTCGAGCTTGCGGTGACCAACGCCCTCCACGGCGATCCCGTGACGAACCTCGCCGCGTTGGCGAACCCCGAAGCAATGGACGAGTTCTTCGCGATGGGCCCGAAGCGCTGACAATGGGACAATGGGGTCAGGCACGTGCCTGACCCCATCCCACTGACGCTTACGATGATTTTTTGAGTGGCGAAAACCCTGAGATCATTTCCGGCTCGTCGAGCGGATCGCTCTTGCCGACCGCCAGCTGCTTCTCGACGCGCTCCAGGCCGCGCGCCGCTTTGTCGAATCCCGATTTGTGGATCAACGTCTGGGCGTAGTACCACTTCGCCTTTTCTAGGTCGCCTCGGCGCTCGTACGCCTGGCCCAGGTTGAAGAGAACGCGGAAGTCGTGCGGGTCCATCTTGAGCGCGATCAGATACTTGTCGATGCCTTCTTTGTACTGACCCATGCGGATGTAAGTCGTGCCGAGCGAGTTCAGCGTGCCGATGTCGCCTGCGTCGAGGTCGAGCGCCTTCTTGAAGTTCTTCGCCGCCTTCTCGTACTCATCCTGGGCAAGGTGCACGTTGCCGAGGCCTTTGTACGCTTCGGCGAGCTTGGGACTCAGGCTCAGCGTCTTCTTGAAGAACTTCTCGGAGCCCTCGAAGTGCGAAAGCTCCAGGTAGGCCCGGGCGAGGATGAGGGTATAACGCGGATTGTCGGGGCTCATCGAGTTCAGCACGCTGGCTGCCTGGATGATCGCCGCGCGGTCGTTCCGCTCCTCGGCGACTTCGAGCATGATCCGGTAGGCTTCGATGTAGTCGGGATTGAGCAGCGTCGCTTCCGTCAGCAGAGCCATTGCGCCCTTGGGGTCGCCCCGCTTGTGGGCGATACGGGCCTGAATGGCACAGCCCCGCGCCGACTTGCCTTTTTCGAGCTGGACCTCGGCCAGCATCTGCTCGGCGGATTCGAGGTTTCCCCGGCGGAGGGCGTCTTCGGCGAGGTCGAACAGGTTGGCGGCGCGGCTCGGCGTCGCAGCTCCCCGCATGATCGTTTGAATCTGCGTGCAAAAGTCTTCGTAAGAGAACGGTTTCAGCAGGTAGCCGTCGATCCGGACCTCGGTGGCCAGGATCACGTCCTGCTTCAGGTTCTCGGTCGACAGCAGGAGAAAGGGCGTGTCCTTGAAACCCGGCTCTTTGCGGAGCGCCCGGCAGAACTGCAGCCCGTTGATCTCGTCCAGACCCCATTCGACGATGAAGAGCCCGACTTTGCTGGTCAGCATCTCGCGGCGGGCGTCGCCGACGGTGGCGACCAGCTTCATTCTTTTGACTTTGAGATTGGTTAGGAACTGCTTGATCGACGCACGGTAATTGTTCGACGGCTCGACCACCATGACGGTGCGGTCCGCGAGATATTCGGCGACGATTTTTTTCAGGTCCTTGCTCATCCGAAGGCTTTGATCTCCCTCGTCCTTTCATCGGCGCGGGGTCGCGATACTTGATCTGGCGGGTCTCCCTACAAACGTAGAAAGGAGCAATGATTGCCGCTAGCTGGCTTTAGGTCTTTACACCGTGGGTGGGGTGCCTTTTAATTGAAATCCATGTCTTTGACCGCAGGAAAGCTCTACACCCAGAATTTAAAGAAGCACTGGGTGATCTACCTGGCCGGGACGCTCACGCTCCTCTTCACGAGCATGAGCGAGGTGCTGATTCCGCGCTTCGTCCAATGGACCCTCGACATCATCTCGGGGAAGACGGCGAAGGTGCCGGACCTTTTCCTTAGAGGAACCCCCCGGGAGAGTATCGAGGCGGTCGTCCGTTTCATGGTCATCGGCCTGGTGGTCGGCTGGCTCGGCCGCATCGGCTGGAGGCAGCTCCTCGCCAAGCGCACCCATGTCGCCGGGAGGAACCTGAAGGTCCGGATGTGGAGCGTGCTCCGCTATCTTCCGCTTTCGACCTTCCACCGCTATCCACTGGGTGACCTGATGAACCGGGCGACTGGCGACTGGAACGCCAGCCGGACGATCCACGGCTTCACCCTCGTCCTCAGCCTCGACCTCGTCTTCTTCTCGGCCCTGGCGGTCGTGTCGATGTTCTCGCTGGACGTCGAGCTGACGCTTTACTGCCTCGCCATCTTTCCTTTCCTGCCGCGTTTCATCCTGAAGCTCGCCAAGAAGGAGCACGACCAGCATCTGGTCGCCCAGGTGCGCCTGGGCGAGCTCTCGGACGAGATCTCGCAGGCTTTGAGCACCATCCGCCTGCAACGGGCGACGTGCAGCGACGCCATCTGGCAGGCGAGCCTGTCGAAGAAAGCCAAGGAATATGCCGAGCGCCGGTTCGAGGTCATCCGCACCGGCTGGAAGATTTTTCCACTCGGCGCGACGCCGACGCTGGTCGCTTACGGCGTGCTGCTCTACCTCGGCGTGCGCAAGATCGGCCTCGGCGAGCTCACCATCGGCCAGTTCGTGGCGCTGCAGTCCTACGTCCTGATGCTGCAGGGACCGCTCTTCGACATGGGCGACTGCATCGCGGAGTGGCAGCGCGGCATCGCGAGCCTGTCGCGCCTGGCCGAGATCTTCAATCTCGAGCCGCTCGGGGCGCGGCTTCGCGCCAAGAAGGCAAAGCCCGCCGCCGATGCGCGGGGGCTGGCGCTCTCGGTCAAAAGCCTGAGTTTTTATTACGAGGGCGACAGCCGCCCGGTGCTCAGCGACGTCTCGTTCGAAGTGCGCGCCCAGGAAGCGGTGGGCATCGTCGGGCCGATCGGCTCCGGCAAGACGACTCTGCTCTCCCTTTTCGCGGGCCTGGTCGAAGCTCCCCCTGGTGTGGCGTTCGTCGCCGGGACCGATGCCCGTGAACTGGCCGGCGAGTGGATCGCCCAGAACGTCGCCATGGTGCCGCAGCGCGCCTTCCTGTTCGCGGGCTCGATCCGCTACAACCTGGTGCTCGACGAGGCGTTCTCCGAAGCCGAGCTCTGGCACGCCCTCCACCTCGTCTGCCTCGAGGACGACTTCCGGGCCTTCCCCGAGGGCCTCGACGCCTGGGTGGGCGAGTGGGGAATCAATCTTTCCGGCGGTCAAAAGCAACGCCTCGCTCTGGCGCGGGCGCTGCTTAGACCTCGGCCGATCTTCTTTCTCGACGACTGCCTGAGCGCCGTCGACGCGGTGACCGAGGAGGTCATCCTCGCGCGCCTGAAGAGCCGCCTCAAGCAGTCGACCGTGCTGTGGGTCGCCCACCGTCTTTCGACGCTCAAGCTTTGCGATCGGATCTTCGTCCTCGACGCCGGGCGCCTGGCTCCCGTCGACCGCGCCGCCCTGCGCGAAGAAGCCCGGTCGAAATCCCCACGCGTCGGCGAAGGGGTGTTCGCGACGTGAACCTTCCCGCGACCACACCCGCCAACGCCCAGGACGACGACAAGATCCTCGCCGCGGCGAACGACGTCATCGGCCTGTTCAACGTCATCTCGTTCGGCCGCGTCGTATACATGCGCCTGGTCGGGGCGCTGGGTCTGATCATCTCGGCTTCGACGATGGTGATGATCTCGGCACGGGTCCTCGGCCGCCTGGTGGAATCCCTGACGCAGGAAAGCCCGCGTGCCGACGTCACGCGTTACGCGGCGACCTTCCTCGCGCTCGAAGTCGCCGCCGTGGTGGCGCAGTACTTTGGCCGCGTCACCCTTGCCCACGCTACCGTCGAAATCACCTACAAGATCCGCCAAGAGCTCTTCGCCAAGATGAAGCGCCTGCCGATTTCCTACTACGATCAGCAACCACTCGGGCGGACCATCACGCGCCTGACGAGCGACGTCGAGGGGATCGAGACCTTCTTCGGCGGGACGATGGCGCGCGTGCTGATCGCCGTGATCAACATCTGCGCGGTTCTGGTCGCCATGCTGCTCACGGACCTGCACTTCGGAGCCATCGTCGTCGCGGCCAGCGTACCGGCGGGGATCTTCACCGTGGCGTTGAGAAAGCCCGTGCGCTTCTGGCTCCGGACGTACAAGCGGCGCTCGGCTCAGCTCAACGCCAAGCTCGCCGAGTTCCTGAACGGCATCGCCGTCATCCGGATCTTCGGCCTCGAGGCCTGGAGCCAGCGGCTCTTCGACCAGGGAGCCAAAGACCTCTACCGCGCTGGCGTCAACACGATGAACTGGAACAGCCTGATCCGCCCGTTCGCGGTGTTTCTCTGTTCGCTTCCGACCCTGTTGATCCTCTGGCAGGGCGGCGAGAAGGTCCTGGCCGGGGCGCTCCCGCTCGGCGTGCTCGTCGCCTTCGTCCGCTACAGCGAGCGCTTCGTCTCGCCGATCCGTGTCCTCTCGCAGGAGATCCAGAACATCCAGGAGGCCCTGGTGTCGTCCGAGCGCGTCCGCCGCATGCTGTCCGAGCCCGAAGAAAAGGACACCCTCGGCCCCGACGGCACGGCCCATCACGTCCTCCAGGGAGAGGTCGAATACCGCGACGTCTGGATGTCCTATATACCTGGTCATCCCATTCTAAAAGGCGTCAGCTTCAAGGTCGAGCCCGGGATGAAGGTCGGCCTCGTCGGCGCGACCGGGTCAGGCAAGACCTCGACGATCAATCTCCTGCCCCGCCTCTATCCGATCGACAAGGGCGACATCCTGCTCGACGGCCAACGCATCGAGGCGCTCGAGCGCGACCACCTGCGCGGGCAGCTCGGCTACGTCAGCCAGGACATCGTCGTCTTCTCCGGCACGGTCCGCCAAAACCTGATCGCGGCGCTGCCCGGGGCGCCGCCGTCTGCCGAGCAGATCGCCGTGGCCTGCGCCCGCACGGGGCTGACGCAGGTGCTCTCCCATTTTCCGGACGGCATCGAGCACAAGGTCATCGAAGGTGGAGACAACCTCAGCATGGGCGAGCGCCAGCTCATCGCGTTCACTCGCATGGTGCTCCGCGATCCCCGGATCCTGATCCTGGACGAAGCGACCGCCAACATCGACGAGCGCTGCGAACGCCTGATCCAAAACGCGATCGCGGAGGTGATGGTCGGCCGCACCTGCTTCGTCATCGCGCACCGTCTGAGCACGATCATTCAGTGCGACCTGATCCTGGTGTTCAAAGGCGGCGAGATCGTCGAGCAGGGCAACCACACGCAGCTGATGGCGCGCCGCGGCTATTATGCAAACCTTGCGGACAAGCAGCTGTCATCCTAACGTGAAGTGCCGGCGCGCCACTTCGTCCGCAAGCGTGAGTCCCGACACCGGATGCAGCCACGAGCCGGCGATTTCCGCGGCTGGCACGAGGGCGAAGTCGCGCTCCAGCAGGTGCGGGTGGGGGATCCGGACGAGCTCGCCCTCGAAGGTCGCGCCGACGCCGTCCTGGCTCCAAAGCAGCACGTCGAGGTCGATCGTGCGGTTGCCCCACTTGACGATGCGGACGCGGCCCAACGCTTCCTCGATCAGGAGCAGGCGGCGCATCAGCTCGTCCGGAGCGAGCGCCGTCGCGACGAGGACCGCGCCGTTGAGAAAGGGCCTGTCAGCCGCACCGATGGGCTTGGTCGAGTAGGTCCGCGAGGCGGCAACGACGTCGCCGACGTCTTGGGCGATTCGCTCGCGCGCCTGGGATAGCAGGGCCTCTCTCTCGCCCAAATTCGAGCCGAGGCCGATAAGGTACTGATTTAGTGGCGAAGTCGGCACGGCTCGGTATATAGCTCAGGATGGATGCCAACGCCAGATCGAAACATTTTGCTGCTCGGCGGCGGCCACGCGCATGCGCTGGTTGCCGTCGCCTTGGCGCGCCGCCCTTTGGCAGGCGCGCGCATCACGCTCGTTTCGGAATCACCGCGCCTCTTTTACTCCGGAATGCTGCCCGGCCACGTCGCGGGTGAGATTCCGCGCGGCGACGCGGAGATCGACCTCGCGTCGCTCGCGAACGCGGCGGGCGTCGCGTTCGTCGAAGCGTCCGTCATCGGCATCGATCCGGTGCAGCGTCGAGTGCGCCTCTTCGGGCGGGAAGATCTCGCGTACGATCTGTGCTCGGTGAATCTCGGCGGTGCCCCCGCTCCCGACATCCCCGGAGGTGAAGCGGCGGTTGGCGCGAAACCGGTCGACGCCTTTCTCGCTGAAGTTCAACGCATCGAGGAGCGGGCCTCACATTCCGTACGGCGCGTCGTGCTCGTCGGCGCCGGAGCCGGCGGCACGGAGCTCGCCCTGGCCCTGGCGCGGCGCTTCGGTTCGCGCATCGCGCTGACTCTGGTCGGCAAGGAGAGCGAGCCCGTGCCGCCGTTTCCCGCCGGCGCGCGCGAACGCCTGCATCATCTGCTGGTCGAGCACGGAGTCACGCTCGAACTCGCCAACGCGGCCGTCCGCTGCGCCGACGGGGTCCTGCAGCTTGCGGGCGGCCAGGCGCTGACGTTCGATCACCTGCTCTGGGTCACGGAGACACGCCCTCCGGCGTGGGTCGGGGCGTCGGGCCTCGCCGTCGACGACCGGGGATTTCTCCTCGTCGACGATTCCCTTCGCTCGCCGTCGCATCCCGAGGTCTTCGGCGCCGGCGACGTCGCGGTCGTCGCCAATCACCCGCGCGCCCGGGCCGGCGTCTTTGCCGTGCGCGCCGCCGCCCCGCTCGAAGCCAACCTCCGCGCCGCCGTCGCCGGCACGCGGTTCGCGCGTCACCAACCCCAACGGACTTTTCTCAGCATTATGTCGACGAGCCGGAACGAGGCCTTGGCCGTCAAGGGCCCGTTCCATTGGCACGGCCGCGCCATGCACATTCTGAAAGACCGGATCGACCGCGCGTTCGTCGCGCAATTCCAGAACCTGGCACCACGAGGGAGAGAGCGTGCGGTCACCCCTGCTCGGCGGACTTAGTCCCGAAGCGTTCATGAAGAAGCACTGGCAGAAGAAACCGTTGTTGGTCCGCCAGGCGTTTCCGGAGTTCACCGACCCGCTTTCGCCCGACGAGCTCGCGGGGCTGGCGACCGAGCCAGGCTGCCGCGCCCGCCTCGTCCAGGAAAAGGGCGGTCCCAAACCCTGGACGCTCGAACACGGCCCCTTCAAGGCAAAGCGCCTCAGGGGATTGCCGCAGTCGCACTGGACGCTGCTGGTGTCGGACGTGAACCAGTACGTCGACGGCGCCGCCGCCATGCTCGACCGCTTCGCGTTCCTCCCCCACTGGCGGATGGACGACCTGATGGTGAGCTTCGCGTCGAAGCTCGGGACGGTCGGGCCGCACGTCGACAGCTACGACGTCTTTTTGATTCAGGGCATGGGCCGAAGACGCTGGCAGATCGCGAAGCAAAAGGACCAGACGTTCCGTCCGAACCTGCCGCTGAAGATCCTGAAGAAGTTCGAGCCCGAGACGGAGTGGATCCTCGGGCCAGGCGACATGCTCTACCTGCCGCCGGGGTACGCGCATCACGGCGTGGCGCTCGAACCGTGTATGACCTACTCCGTCGGTTTCCGCGCGCCGCGCCGCGACGCTTTGCTCAAAGACCTGTTCAACCTGCCGGACGAATGGCTCCAGGATTTCGGCGACGAGCTCTATGCCGATCCCGAGCTGTCGACGACCGCCCGGCCAGGCGAGCTCTCGCCGGCGGCCATGAAGAAAATCGCGACGATGGTCTCGGGTCCCCTGACGCGGCCCGACGTCCTGGGCCGCTGGTTTGCAGCCTATTCGACGCGTCCAGGCATCGGCGCGGCGGTGCTTCCCGCGGTGAAGCGGGTGCCCCCGGCGCTGCTGGCCCGGCGCCTGGCCGCGGGCGGCACCGTCTGGCGGACGGACCTTTGGCGGATCGCCTATTTGGGGCTGCCGAACGGGGACTTGGCGTTCTTCGCCGGGGGCGTCGAGTATGTCCTCCCGGCCGGCACGCGGGCGCTGGTCGAGGAGCTCTCCGGCCGTCGCGCGATCGACGCGCTTCGGCTCTCGAAGGCGCTGCCGCGCGCCGGAGCCAAACGAACGGCGTGCCTCGCTTTTCTGGCGGATCTTACCGCCAAGGGAGTGCTCGACTTGGGGATTTCCCAAGACTGAACTTTCGCCCGGCGCTTCCGATAAACTTCCGAGTCCTCTTTAGACTTCGCGTCGAGGTAGCTCTTGGAAACTTCCAGCGCCGTATTGCTTCATCCCACGACCCAGAAAGCCGAGCCGAAGGCGAAAGCCAAAGAGCCCGCGCTGATCTCGCCGGCGATGGACGTACTGATGATCGGCGGCGCCTCACTGCTGATGTTCGCGTTCGCCTACCTCTTCGTCGACAAGAACGGCAGCACGACCCAGATCTCGTGGGCCGCTTTCTACCTCGCGATGCTCATCAACAACCCGCACTTCATGGCGTCCTACGTCCTGCTGTACTGGGACAAGCGCAAGGAACTCTTCTCCAACAAGCGCTTCCTCTGGGCGGCCGTGATCGCGCCGGCGCTGGTGATCGCCTACATGGCGGGCGCCGTGCTGATGGAATCCCCGCGCTACCTTAGTTACGCCGTCAACTTCATGTTCTTTACCGTAGGTTGGCATTACATCAAGCAGATCTATGGCACGGTCGTCGTGACGAACGCGCGCCGCGGCTACTTCTTCACCAAAGGCGAGAGCTGGGCGCTGAAGCTCAATCTCTATCCCGTCTGGTTCATGTCTTTCATCAACGGCAACACGGCCGTGCGCGAAGTCATGCACTACGGCGTCGGCTACCAAACTTTCGGCCTGCCGACCTGGAGCAAGTACGCCAACTTCGGGGTCCTGGGGATCAGCGTCGCGGCTCTTGCCGTCGTGCTCTTTCGCAAATGGGTGCGGGAAGGCAAGCTTCCCGGCTGGCCGGCCGTCGTGTCGTTCGCGGCGATCTATTGCTGGTACCTGCCGTCGTTCTATCACGCCGTCTTTTGGTACATGATCCCGTTCTTCCACTCGCTCCAGTACATGCTGTTCGTGACCGCAATCAAGAAGAATCAGTTCGGCGAGGAGTCCAAGCAGGCTTCGGTCGAACCGGCCGGGCAACGGCTCGCGTTCGCGAAGAAGTTGCTCGGATTCTCGGCCCTGATCTGTGTCATGGCCGTCGCGACGTTCCGCTGGATTCCGATGTACTTGGACGATCACGTTCTGTACGACGAAAAAATGTTCGGCGGCCAGCTGTTC